>JALNXP010000261.1 GCA_023230285.1 Bacteroidales bacterium
AAGAGAGGATTTTTTCCATTCAGAAGGAAATTCGGCAACTAAATATTTATTATCAACGCTGATTTGCTCCATGATTTTTGAACATGGTTGATAAGAGGCAGAAATATAGCCTCCATCTTTAGAAATAACCATGTTGATATGAGGAATGTGCTTAGCACATTTATCAATGCCAGGGCATTTTTTGCAATAATTATAATCATCCTTAAAGTCGGTCAATTTAGCGATGTTATCTCTAACTTCGCCAACGGTTAAATCGAGCTTTTTGACTTGTTCATAAACTTCCATATCATCCCGAAGTTCGTTCACTAATTGATTGATGTAATCTTTCATGTCGCTTTGTCCGACACCTAAAGAAGACATTTCTTTGACGTCAAATTCTTTCATTATTTATGGCCTCCTTTTTTTCTTTTTTCAATTGAAGCAATAATGTCACTCATTTCTTCATCTGAAACAGCATCTTCATTTGCTTTAGGTTGACTTGCGTTTATTTGTGTAGATTCAGATTTTGGTTCTGAAACCGCTTTGCTGGATCTAGTTTTTAAATTTATCTTATTAAGATAATTCATTGCATCAACTGTCGTTTGGATATTCTCTCTAACAACAGAAGAGCTAATCTTTTCACAATAGTTTTTAGAAAGAATATTGTCGTTTTTGGTTAAAACGTAGTCAATAATTGCGTTGATGACGCCATTTGACAAACCATAGTTATCAGATAAGGAACAGATGATATTGATGTCGCTGCTAGCCGGTTTAGTGCCACTTTGCATAAGTTTAAGCCATTCTATTGGAGCAGTTTCTTCCATCATACGAATCTTTTTAGCAAGAAGAGAATCACCACTTACTTTGGATTTAGTTTTCCCTTTGCGAAGGAACGGGTATTTAATTTGTTCTTTTGCTTTCTCTGCCACTCTTGCATAATTGACGTGTTGAGGAGAATTTGGATTAAATTCATCAATTATAATAGCAGCCATTGATTGTTCATCAAGGCCGAACAATGCCGCGATACGTTCAATTTCACGCATATCTTTCTTGGCAAATGAAGATTTAGCAATTTGGGAATTTTCTTCGATGTATTTAAAGAATAAATCATAATTAAAGGCAATATTGACACGGCCAACTTCGTGACCGACGATAGAATTTGAAATGTTCTTCCTAAAAGAAGCATCTTCGTAATTAGGGTTAAAGACATCAACAAATGAAGCTGATATTTCATTAAATCCAGTTGGAATAGTTAAATCAACACGATAATGAAAAGCTAAACGTTTTGCTTCTTTTTCACCAAGCGATTGGATAATTAGGCCTTTAAACAAAACATCATCAAAAAATTCTTTTGGATTTTTAGGCGCATATATTAAATAGATATAGTATCGAGAATCACTTTCTTGCTTCTCATATGTTCTAAGTAGTCCCACTGCTTCTAGAGCGTGTCTAGCGTCCAAAAGGTTTCCTGGAGCAATCTTCATCAAAGAAAGAAGTTGTTCGTTCGTAAAGACAATTGAATCATCGTCTTCATTTCGTTTTTGTTTCAATAAAGTCAAATATAAAATTGTTGCTGTTGAGCCAACTAAAGGTTGATAAAGTTCAATGATGACATCCTTATCAATATTGCTGATTAAACTTGCAATTCTAATCTCGTATAAATCTTTTGTTGAAATGTAATCCATAATCTTTATGTGTAATCTTATCATGCGAAGAGAGAATATTCCACAAAATGTTTCGATAAAATCTATGTTTTTCATCAAAATGTGGAAAACTACTATCCGTTCAATTTAGTAGTAAAAACGATTGCATCGAACAATTTTAAAAGCCTTAAAAGGTTATCCACAACTTATCCACAATTTTTAATCATGTACTTTCAAGGGTTAATCTTTAAGATTATAATAACTACGAGGTTATGATTATGGTACATAGAATTGCAGTCTTAACATCTGGTGGTGACGCCCCAGGCATGAACGCATGCATCCGCGCAGTTGTTAGAGCCGGATTAAAATCCGGTTTAGAAGTTTTCGTTATATATGAAGGCTACAAAGGATTAGTTAATGATCGCATCGAACAAGTAGATCGTAACTTTGTTAGTGACATCATTAATCGTGGTGGGACTATTTTAAATTCTTCCCGTCTTCCAGAATTCAAAGACATTGAAGTCCAAAAGAAGGCTGTGGCCAATCTAGAAGCTCACGGCATTGATGGTTTAATTGTCATTGGTGGTGATGGCACATATCGTGGTGCGGCTGATTTAAGCAAACTAGGTATCAACACCGTTGCTCTACCAGGAACAATCGACAATGATATCGCTTCAACTGAATACACAATTGGCTATGACACCTGTTTAAACACCATCTGTGAATGCGTCGATAAATTAAGAGATACCACCGCTTCTCATCAAAGATGTTCTTTCATCGAAGTCATGGGCAATCATTGCGGTGATCTAGGTATCAATTCCGGCATTGCTGAAGGAGTGGAAATGATCATTACTCCAGACCATCCAATGGCGGATGAGGAAGTCTTTAAAAAACTATCTGAATTAAAAGGTGGAAAGAAAAAGCATTCCCTTGTTATTGTCAGTGAAAAAATCTATCCTGATATTTTTGATTTTGTCAAAGTAGTTCAAGAAAAAACTGGAGTGGAAACTAGAGCCGAAAAACTTGGTCACCTCCAAAGAGGTGGTTCACCATCTGCACGTGATAGAATCCTCGCTACTGAATACGGCGTTGAAGCAATCAAAGCCCTTTTAGATAATGAGACTAGTGTTTGCATTGGTATTCAAAATGGGAAGATGGTTCATATCAAGATTGCAGACGCTTTAAAGATGGAACGTGATCCACACACCAATTTACTTGATATTATTAAGTTAGTTAATAGATAAAAATATGAAAAAAGTCCTCTCTTTTGATATCGGTGGAACTAACACTCGCCTAGCCCTTGTCAATGAAAATTTAGATGTGGAACAAATTGAGGTTATTCCGACAGTTAAATTTGATAATGGCGCATTTCTTGCATCCATTGAAAAGTTAATTACGCGCTTTGATTTAACGGATGTTATAGCTTTTGGCTGTGGCATACCAGGCGTTTGCAACCGCGAAACGGGTTTTATATATGACCTGCCAAATGTCCATGTCAAAAACATCCCATTTGGTGAATACATAAAGAATAAATACAAGAAGAGAATCTTTGTCAGAAATGACGCGGAAGTAGCGTGTTTAGCTGAAGCGTATAATGGGGCAGGCAAGGATCATGAAAAAGTGTTTTTTATCACCATTTCGACCGGTTTAGGTGGGGCTTTAGTTATCAACAAAGAAAACCAAGATTACATCACGGAAATCGGTCATACTGCCTACCAAT
>JALNXP010000028.1 GCA_023230285.1 Bacteroidales bacterium
CTGCTTCCTGACGGGTGGCTGTTCAGCCAAACTGCTAACAGCCACACCTTTTGCATACTTGAAGAAGCACTTAACGAGCAACAATTTACTATTGGTTCGTGGGTCGGACTTTTCTACACAAATGCAGAAGGCGACGAAACCTGTTGCGGCGCAAACAAAATCAGAAGTTTGACAAACACTTGCATCAACGCATGGGCAGAAAATCCTTCTACCAACGACCCCGGCTTCATCGTTAACGGAAATGTTATTTGGAAAATTTGGGATAAAGCCTCCGGCGTATTATTCTCCGCAAGTGTATCATATATTTCAGGACCAAGCACTTATCAAATAGACGGACTGAGTATAATTAACAAAATAATAATTAGCCAAAACATACACAAATTAGTAATTCCGGTTGGTTGGAGTGCTATTTCAACGTATACTGTCCCATTTAACCCTTCACTTAATGACATTTTTGAAGGTATGGAAGACAAAATAGTCGTTTTATTAAATGACCAAGGCTCTTATTATCCGGGAAATTCAAACAACCAACTTGAAAATTGGGACTCAGAAAAAGGCTGGCTCATTAAAACCACAGAAAACATCAGCATCTCTTTTACAGGGCTGATTACAGAAAATTTTAAAGTCGTTTTTGAAGAAGGATGGACGTTATTTCCTATAAAATCAGCAAATACGGTATCTATCGAATCTTTGTTTCGGACAGAGCATCTTGATATTATCAAAGGATATGGAACTAACGAAATTTACATACCAAACTTAACAGAAAGTTTTGATTTAATACCCGGCAGAGCTTATAAAGCGAGATTTAACACTATAGACTCCATAATGTTCAGTGATGGGGACAACATTCCAAGTATAAATGAAAACATCATAAGCAACATGCCGATAGCTTCGCCATTTGGCGGCTACATAACGCCAACACAGCATGACCATGTCTTTATTTTTGAAGAAACGAGTGCATTACAAAATGGAGACATTATAGGAGCTTTCAACACTAACAGCCTCTGTGTCGGCTTCTTCGAAGTTACTAACGGCACTGCTGTTTTTAAAATTTACGGCGACGACGAAAGCACAGAAATAGCAGATGGTATGATAAATGGTGAAAAAGTATCTTTTATCTTATTAAGAAACAACCTGTTATACTCTGTCAATGTCGCTTTTGCGCCCAACTCACCCAACAACAACCATTACACAAAAGACGGCATCACCAAAATAAACAGAATACATTTAACGCCGCTGTCTATAGATGAATATCAGAACACCGACAACTTCAATGTCTATCCGAACCCTGTAACCGATTTACTATATATCGACAGCAAAACAGACGAACTTTTTGACTTCACCATAGTCAGCATAACCGGAACCAAAATAGCTAACGGGAAACTACGCACCAATAGCTCATCTATTGACTTATCAAACTATGCAAATGGTATTTATATATTACAACTTGTCGGCAAAACGCTAAAAGCCAACTACAGAATTATAAAGATATAACAGTCTGATAAAAACGTGGGGTGATACAAGACATCTTGTATCACCCTTAAGGCTTCGACTACTTAATATTCCGAGAACTTGTGGCTTGATTTAGTTTAGTTTATTTGCAATAAAAACAATACACTTTACTATTTCAGCCCAAGTTTCTTTGCTATATTTTTAGGTAAAGCGTTCTTATTCAGCATTAATGAGATAGTATTTTTTTTCATAAACTGCTCTGAAGCATACATATAACCATTTTCAAACTTGCCGGAATCATCTTCCCAAGAATTTTTCACCATATAAAAAACATTGTCGTTAGCATCAGTTGCATAACCGGTTACAAGCATAAGGTGGTCATCGGTAACATCTTGATTATCAAAAAGTTCCTGACGCATTTCTTGAGTTACATTTTTTTCTGCTATACTTCCGTCAAAGACATACATTTGTGCTGTTTTTTCCTCATCGCTAAGAGTGTTCCATCTTTCGTAATCTGTTCCGGACAAATATTCCAACGGTCTATCCGGCACAATAGCGACACCGTTTTTCCATGAAAAGCCTTTATCGCTGACATCTGCATCCCAGCAAAAAGTATAATCATTGTCTAAAGCATAATTTATAACTTCCATCATTTCATCAAGTGGCAGATTATAAGCATATCCATTCAACCAATTGTCGGGTATATCCACTATAAAACTATCATAAAAAGGATGATGAGTATAAGAACTTATCACTATATAATCATCGGGGTTGATTTTGAGATTTGCTCCAAAAGACTCCGGAGTATATTTAGTACCTTCATAATCAAATGTTTCCGGAATAGTTCCTATATAAGCGTTTAGAATACCGGCAAAGCCGTTTTTCCAATTAGTAGAAAGTGTTGACGACCCATTTTTCAGCAAGCCATCAAGATAACCTTTCATCACTCTAAACAGTTCACCATGATTAAACAGCTCACCGGCAGGCACGGTCCCTGTATATACAGTTTCCGGAATAGCACCATATTTTTTTAAACATTCTAAAACATCAAAGTGCATACCGCCGGGGCTAAAAGTAGAATTGCCATGATACCTCGCATATTTCACAGCCTTATCATAATATGTATGATAGACATAAAAACCTTCGGACAAGTCATAGACACTGCCTGTGTTTCTAAGCAGCTCGGCTTCAAGCAGGGCAACAGTTGCATAATCCCAGCAAGTACCGGAGCGATGTTGGTCTTTTACCGGAGTTGCTTCGATTTGTTTTTTCATTGTAAACACATAAGATTTTTCGACTTCTTCTTGTGCAAATACAGACATCGCCACAAAGAAGAAAACACTAATTAATAAACATTTTTTCATAAGTATTTTTTTACGGATAAGCGAAACCATAAGCAACCGCGACGGGAGCCAATCGGGTGCCAATATTACAAATTATTTATAATCAACAAATTATTATATCAAAATTTATTTTTCAATTGTCACAATTTAGACATTAAATCTTATGTGTATTATGTCGCCATCGTTCATCACATAAGTTTTACCTTCGATGAACAGTTTACCTTTTTCCTTGCAGGCGTTCTCGCTTTTAAGGGTTATAAAATCGTCATAGTGCATTACTTCGGCGCGTATAAAACCTCTTTCAATATCGCTATGTATGACACCTGCTGCTTGTGGTGCGGTCATACCCTTAGTAATTGTCCATGCTTTTACTTCTTTTGGACCTGCCGTAAAAAACGACTGCAAGTTTAGCATATCGTAAGCAGCTCTTATCACTCTGTCCACACCCGGTTCCGACAAGCCGGCATCTTCAAGGAAGAGAGCTTTATCTGCATCATCTTCAAGTTCGGCAATTTCTGCTTCCAATTTACCTGCCACCACAAGTACTTGTACTCCTTTAGAATTTAAAGAATCTGCTACAGCTTTACTATATTTATTTCCGGAAACAGCTGAAGCATCATCTACGTTGCACACATAAATCATCGGCTTTTCAGTCAGCAGAAGCATATCTCTAACGTACTTATCATGAAGTTCCTTATCAATAATAACGTCTCTTGCATTACCAAAGTTGCTCAACACGTCTACATATTGATTAAGCACATCTACTCCAAGTTTAGCATCTTTATCTCCGGCACTCTTAGCAGCTTTTTCAAGTCGCTGTATTTTTCTTTCAACCAGCTCTAAATCTCTGACTTGCAATTCAAAATCCACAAGCTCGACATCTCTGACAGGGTCGATAGAACCTTCAACATGAGGTAGATTTGTGTCATCAAAGCAGCGCAACACATGAATAAGAGCATCCGTTTGCTGTACATCTGCGAGAAACTTATTGCCGACACCTTCGCCTTTGCTTGCACCCTTTGCCAAGCCGGGCAAGTCTACTATTTCTACGGTAGCAGGAACGATTTTTGCTGAATGAATATATTTATCTATCTCATATAAACGCCGATCCGGAACATCTATCATCCCGATATTAGACTTTGTCGCACTGAAAGCAAAATTGGTGATTTCCGCCTTACTCTTTGATATACAATTAAATATAGTGGTTTTACCTGTATTGGTTAAACCTATTATACCACATCTTAAACTCATAATTATTTTTTTTACAAATTTACACGATTTTTTTTAATAACAAACAGACCTACAAAAATTAAAGAGAAAAAAGAATGACATACCATAGGACAAAATGTTCTACCGTTTATTATTATTCAAATTTTTATACTACCTTTGTAGTTTAAATCTCACTTGTTATGAGTTTCAAAGAAAATTATATAGAAATTGAATTATCACTTGGATATTGTCAAATAGCAGAAGACAACGTCAACAACAAATTATATGAACAGTAAAAGAACTATTGCTATTGCTTACGATTTTGATGGCACGCTTGCCCCGGGCAACATGCAGGAACATAAATTTATTCCTGAATTGGGAATAGGTAACAGCGAATTTTGGGAAGAGGCAAATCAAAAAGCAAAAGAACACGACATGGACGAAATCCTCGCCTATATGCAGCTTATGCTTGAAAAAGCAAAAGAAGCAAATGTGTCTATAAAAAAAGAATCTTTTATCAACTACGGTAAATCTATCGAATTTTTCGAAGGCGTAGAAACTTATTTCGACAGAATTAACAAATATGCAGAGAGCAAAGGTCTTAAAATAGAGCATCACATTATCTCATCAGGATTAAGAGAATTTGTAGGCGGCACCTCAATTGCAAAGCATTTTAAAAACATCTTTGCGTCCGGTTTTAAATATAACAGCAAAGGCATTGCCGAATGGCCTGCTTTAGCCATCAATTACACAAATAAAACTCAATATTTGTACAGAATAAACAAAGGTGTCAATAATTCATACGATAACACATTGATAAACAAGTTTGTTCCAGATGAAAAGCGTCCTATTCCATTTAAAGATATGATTTATATCGGAGACGGCGAAACGGACGTGCCGGCAATGAAGATGATTAAATATCAACGCGGTACGGCAATCGCTGTATACAATCCTCACATAACCAAATCCAAAGACGGCAGCAAAACACCACGACAAGTCTGTTTGGAACTGATAGACCAAAATCGTGCCGACTATATAGCCCCGGCAAATTATACCGAAGGTGAAGAACTTGACATCATATTAAAAAGGATAATCGACAAGATAGCTGCTGAACACGAACTGCAAGACATAAAAAATTCTATAATAAGTTTTAGCGAACAATAATAAAATGACAGATTTTAATCAGATTTTTGAACGCAAAGGTACTAATTGCGTAAAACATGATATGTTAACCAAAGTATTCGGCACAGAAGACGTAATTCCAATGTGGGTTGCCGATATGGATTTTCAAACTCCCGACTGCATTATGGAGGCCATCGCCGAAAGATGCAAACATAAGACTCTCGGCTACACATTTGCCTCCGAATCTTACTATAACACTATGATTTGCTGGCTCAAAAAACATTATGACATTGAAGCTCAAAGCCCCGAAATACATTTTATCCCGGGTATAGTAGCCGGCATAGCTTTTTGCATTAATGCTCTTACAAAACTCAATGATAAAATATTAATAAATACTCCCGTCTATCCACCTTTTATCAATTTACCCATCAAAAATGGCAGAACATTAGTAACCAACAAATTAAAAATTGTAAACGGAATTTTGACCATGGATTTCGAAGATTTGGAAGCAAAAGCCAAAGGTTGTAAATTGATGATTTTGTCAAATCCGCATAATCCGGGAGGTACCGTATGGTCAAAAGAAGACTTGAAAAAAATAGCCGATATATGCGAACGTAACAAGGTTATTGTCATTTCAGATGAAATACACGCTGATTTAACTCTGCCCGGATACGAACACCATTCTTTCGCAAGTGTTTCAACATCAGCGCAAAACATCTCTATCACTTTTATTGCTCCAAGCAAAACCTTCAACATAGCAGGACTTGGAAGCTCCATTTGTTACATACACAACAAAGAAATCAGAGAAACATTTTGGAATTTCTTAAACAACAATGAAATAGCAAACGGCAATATTTTTGCTTATATTGGTGCTGAAGCCGCCTTTAAATACGGCGAAGAATGGCTCTGTCAACTCAAAAACTATCTATTATCCAATGTCAACTTTTTAAGAGATTTCATCACCACTAAAATGGATTGCATAAAAGTTGTATATCCACAAGCCTCATATTTAGCATGGTTGGATTTCAGAGCATTAAACATGGAACACAAAGACTTAGTTGCATTTCTAATTAACAAAGCAAAAGTCGGACTAAACTCCGGCGTTGAATTTGGCGGCAGAGACTACGAAGGATTTATGAGGATGAACATAGGTTGTCCGCAGCAAACTTTGGAAAAAGCATTAAACAATATCTACAAAGCAATCAACAAGCTGTAAACGAGCTATTTAGATATATAAACCTCTAAAAATGACACAGCATCGTCTTGCGGAACTATAATAAAATCGTGCGTACTTGCCGGTATCAGGATTGCTTGTCCCGGAATAAACTCTATGTTTTTATGTGAATACACAATATTGCCGCTACCTTCAACAAACATCAATATAACGAAAGAGTCGAGTTCACAATAATCACACTTATAAGGTAAATCTATCCTTCTAAAATTAGTGACAAACCACTGTGTTTTAAATATATTGACATTTAGGTCATCCGTTGTCGGAATAGATGCCATCTGTATTTCGTGCATATCAAAATGTATAGCCTTAGCAGCAAGGTCAAGATGCAGCTCTCTTTTTTTGCCGCCGGCATCTACCCTATTCCAATCAAAAATTCTGTAAGTTATATCTGATGACTGTTGAATTTCGGCGAGCAGTACGCCGGGACCTAAAGCATGAACCAAGCCGGCAGGTATAAGAATTGCATCACCTTTCTTAACCGGAATAAAAGAAAGCACTTCCGCTAAAGTATTATCAGCCACACGTTTAAAATACTCTTCTTTAGAGATTTCTCTGTTGAAGCCGGCAATGATATGCGCATCAGGCTCTGCATCAATAATATACCACATCTCCGACTTGCCATTTGCATATCCAAGAGACTGTGCCATTTCATCATCAGGATGTACTTGTACAGACAGCCAATCGTGAGAATCAATAATTTTTACTAACAATGGAAATTCCTGCATTTTAGGGTTAAAGACATTTTCGCCGATAAAGTCGTCCATAAAAATTTCGAGCAGTTCATTAACATCATTATCGGCAAGATTTCCGTCAGTTATTAGAGTCTCATTATTTTTCACGCCCGACAATGCCCACATTTCGCCACAATTGCTAAGAGGAGAAAAGTTCCAGCCAAGAAGTTCATTAATTTTTTGTCCACCCCATATTTTATCTTTAAAAATCGGGGTAAAAGTTAGCGGATATAATATATCATTCATTGATTATCAAATATTTGCGTTATTGTCCGTCATATTTTAGCACTTCTTCGGAGACATACTCCAATTTTACTCCGGCGGCGGCGAACATTTCTTCAGACTCTGCTGCCACATGATATTTTTTTTCGCAGACCACGCGTACAATACCACAATTTATTATCAGCATAGCGCAAGTTCTACAAGGTGTCATTCTACAATATAGAGTTGCGCCGTTTAGCGACACACCGAGTTTAGCTGCTTGACAGATAGCATTTTGCTCTGCATGTACAGTGCGAACACAATGTTGTGAGCGGCTACCATCTTCATGGATAACATATTTGTAAAGATGACCGACATCATCGCAATGCGGCAGTCCGGCAGGAGAGCCGACATAACCGGTAACAAGAATCTGGTTATTTCTTGCTATAACGCAGCCGCTTCTACCGCGGTCACAAGTTGCACGTTTAGCGATGATATTTGCAACTTCCATAAAATATTCATCCCAACTTGGTCTAACATACTTACAATTAGAGCCTTGTGTTTTATCATCATTTGTCATAATCAAATATCTTTTCAAGTTTTTTATACAAATCTTCTACAGTGCCATTATTTTCCACATAATAGTCTGCTAATTCTATACATTTTTTAAGGTTCTGTTTATTAGGGTTATCAGTAGAATATTCTCTTTGTTCATTAGCAAGAAAAGTTTCAAAAGACACATGGTCTGTTTCAGATGCGCGAGCAATTATTCTGTTATATCTAACCTTAGGGTCTGCATCTACCGCAACAAGTGTAAAAAATTCTTTTTTACGCAGTGCTTCGATTTCGCCCGGAGTTCTAATGCTTTCTATGATACAGTTTTCACCGGTTTTTAAGGCTTCTTCATACAGACAATCAATGATATAAGACGGTGAATGTTTCGCTCGCAGCTCATTTGCCACAGCAGTAAGACTATCTCTGTCAACTTTTAAGCCACGTTTCAGTATTTCTTTACTGATAAAATTGCGAACAGAAAAATGTTTAAATCCATATTTAACAACCAAAAAGTTCACTATTGTACCTTTTCCGGCACCAATAGTTCCTGTTATTCCTACAACAATCATTATAAATTATTATTTAGAACTTGCTTCAATTAATTTATTTACCCAATTTTTATCAACAGCGACAGGAATAAAATTATAAATAGCATTGAGCAATGCCGCCGGAGTATTTGCAATAATAATATTTTTGCGATGTTCTTCGCGCAAGAAGCCTTCTTTACTGCACATTTCCCAATGTTTTATCAAATTATCATAGAAGCCGTTAACATTAAGTATTCCGATAGGTTTATCTGTAACCTCCATTTGGTGAAGTGTAAGAAATTCGGATATTTCGTCTAACGTACCATAGCCGCCCGGCAGAGCAATAAAAGCATCCGCAATATCAAACATAATCTTCTTTCTCTCTGCAATATCTTTACACATTATCAATTCCGAAGAATTATAATTTACAATTTTGCGAGCTGCAAGATTTTCAGACATCACGCCGATAACCTGTCCGCCGCCTTCAGTCATCACGTCAGCAATAACCATCATCAGACCGATATTAGAGCCGCCGTACACTAACGACAACTTTTTCTGCAGCATAAGTGTACCTAAATCTGCTGCCGTTTGTTTATATATTACATTATTACCGAGTGCGGATCCACAGAAAACACAAACGGATTTAATTTGTTTTTGCCTCATGTTCTCTCAAGATTATTTACTATCAATTACTTATTATTTGATAAAATCAATCTATTGAAGTGTATGTAACGTCTAATTTAACTCGTTTCGTCTCGTCATTTGGATTTGCGCCATAGATGGCACAGCGTCCCGGAGAATAATTTCCGTAGCGAATTATCAAGTACAAATCCGGAGAATAGTAGCCTTTTGCCGCATTTTGCAGATGTCTTGCTATATTAAAATACACACATTCTGTTGTTGATGAATATGTCCCGTTGTAATAAGAAGTTCCTTCGCTATAATCTTCTATAGAAACAGTCTTACCTTCGGAATTTACACGAACTAAATCATAGTTAGAAGGAAGACCATACAGATAATTATCTAAATCCGGATAAAAATACAGGCGGGCATTATTAAAAGTCAGATTATCTAACTTTTTAAATTCATCAAAATATGGAAATTGAATTTTAACTTTAACGCCGGCGAAAGTCTGCAAAAAGAGTCTGTCACTGCCGAGTGCAGTATCGCCATTAAGCACTTGATTTTTAAAGTCGTATGAAGCGTCTTCATAATTAAAATGCTCATAATCAAGCAAATGAGGCGTATCCGAATCAATAACTAAAGAATAAATCAGAGTTGTATCTGTAATATTATTGTGGTAATAAATTCTGATATAAGTTTGAGCATCATTGAGGAGGAGTTTCAGCATAGAGCCGCTGCCGGGTGTATTAACAACATCGGGAGTTATATACAAGCCATTAAACTCCGCTACAAAGCCATCCTGTGAAGACAGAGAGGTAGAAGCTATTGATAATATTCTGTCACCGAATGATTTATCGAGGTAAGTTTTAAAATACGGGTTAACTTTTTCATTATCTACATATACTGTATCTAAACTTGGGGTAAAAGTTACTGAAGCCATTTCTTCGTCAAGATGCTTAGTTCTATAAGTAGAATATAGAATTGAATCTTCATTAAGGACTTCATCGAGTTCATAGATTCTGAAAGTATGAGTATAATATTTATCGCCGTAAATAGCGTTATAAGCTATTGACAGCACGACGGAGTCGGCTACCGAGCCTTCGGCGAAAGTTGGGCTTGTAGAAGACAGCCAGAAGGCGGTAGACAGGCTTGCTGAAGTTTTGCCGAAGGTATGGTCATAAAGAGAACCTATATAATTGCCATTAGCATCAGACAAGTTACTTGTTATCAAAGAATCTTGGAGTACAGAGCATGTAATCACTGTAATTGTATCGGAGCGATTTGGGTCAAAGACATCTTCATTGACCAAGTCGCCGCCTATGACGTTAGGATCTTCGCCACAAGAGATAAGAAGTAAGGAAACAAGGAGTGAGAAAAGCAGAGACATTCTCACCGGCGGTATTAACATAATACGCATAAAATCATGAATTAGAGGACGAATTATCGTTACCGATAATTTCGTCAAAGAATTGGTTTGAAATATCGGAAATATAATCCATATCATACCTATTATAGGATATATATGGCAGATTTAAGTCTTTTACGTGTTGGACGAGTTTAGGGTTAACATCTTTTTCAGCGATAATCACGGCATCTGAGTTAGAGATAGCCCATTTCATTATATTGATATAGTTAGGAGTTTTCACAGCTTTTAGTTCTTTAGCATCGAAGCCGTCAAATTTCATTTTATTGAAAAATGTTTCAGAAAATCTTGTATTAAAGGAGTCATTATACAGAGTAGTAACTATTTTAACATCGGAGAATAATGGGTTATCGCGATAAAGTTTATTGATATATATAGGGGCGAAAGCGGACATCCAGCCGTGGCAATTTACGAGGTTAGGGCTCCACCCTAATTTTTTCACAGTTTCGAGGACACCGCGTGCAAAGAACACGCTTCTTTCATCATTATCCGAGAAACACTTTCCGGCTGCATCTTTAGTAGTATACTTTCTTTGAAAATATTCTTCATTATCGATAAAATATATTTGCATTCTAACTTGAGATATAGAAGCCACTTTAATAATGATAGGGTGGTCAATATCATTAATTATTAAGTTCATGCCTGAAAGCCTGATAACTTCGTGTAATTGATTCCTTCGTTCGTTTATCAGTCCGAATTTAGGCATAAAGGTTCTAATTTCTTTATTTCTTTCTTGCGTACCTTGCGGCAGGTATCTGCAAACAGTACCCATTACAGACTGTTCAAGATAAGGAATTATTTCCTGAGAAATAAACAACACTCTTGACTTTTCATTATTCAATGCGGAATCCATAGCTACTTTTCTTTACATTTGCAAAGATACTAAAAAAAAATCAGATAACAAGCAAAAAAAAGCCTCACTTTTTTTGTGAGGCTTTTAAATTTTTATTTACACCTATTTATACGTATCAATCCACATCTTTTCTTGAAGAGTAGCTGATTTTAAAAGCGCCAACTTCGCGGAGTTGTTGTTTCACATCATTAATGATACCCATTTTCACGGTTTTATCGGCTTTAATGGAGGTTGTTAAGAATTTTCTATCCACCTCATCACGTGAGTCGCGTTCTGCGAAGATAAAATTTGGTATATCGTCGAGGGTAGCGAAGCTATCGTTAAGTTGGATACGAGATTCTGTACCGAGTTTAGCATTTTTAGGAGGACCTATAAAGATATAGCTCACTAATGATTTTTTTTCTAATTTTTCCACTTGAGAAGCAGATGGCACAGAGGTTTTCACCAATGGGTCAGACTGTCTCATAGTTGTTGTAATCATGAAGAAGAAAATAAGCATGAATACAATGTCCGGCATTGATGATGTTGATATTGCCGGTACTTCTTTTTTGCCTTTTTTAACAAATTTTCCCATAGTGCATTATTTATATTCTTCAGGTTCTGCTTCAGATATAGAGATAGGTACAGCTTTACGGACGGCTTCGAGTTGTTCATCGTTTTTCAGGCTCATGTAAGAGATGCCGAATTCGCGTCTTGACAACTCGTCACGAAGTTCATTAACAGCTTTAGTAAGTTCATCTTGAACTTTGATATACATTTCGTAAGAAGTACCTCTATCATTTTTAAGAGATATAATACCTTTTGACACTTCATACAATCCACCTAATGCAGGTATGGTATCCCATCTTTTTTCAGGCAGGTCTTCTCTGTTATAAGGATTAGATAAAAACTCTTTTGCTTGGTCTTTAAGCATACGGACATCAGCGATTTTATCATTAATCAATATTCTGTCATTCTTACTAATATTAACTTTAAGAATATTACGTTCCTTGATGTCAGGCGGCTTTTCGGTAGGCGGTACCGGCGGTGGCAGTCTTCTTGCTATACCTGTATCAACTTCCATGGTTGTAGTCATCAGGAAGAAAGCAAGCAACAAGAAAGAAATATCTGCCATAGAACTCGCATTAATTGCAGGTACTTTTTTCTTTTCTTTTCTGTTAATCATAGCTTATTATTTATTTTTAATCATATTATTAATTGCAGAATAAATGATGGTAACAATTGCTATTGCGCAAGTTATATAAGTAAGATAGCAACCTACGCCTACTCTGCGTGCCACTACTTCCGAAACGTTATATTGTTCGAGAAATTCCGGTGATAATTGAGAGTCAGGTATTAACATACTTATTACTACCAATACAGCTATTATAACAACTACAAGAGCTATTTTTATTAATTTTTTCTTTGTATAAGTAGCAAAGAAAAGAGGAAGAACGACTGACACTAACAGACAGATGGCTGCCGCTGCAAATGTTATGTACATAACAGGCATAAGCAAACTCTGTTGTAGCTCCACACTTGTTGCCATCTTAGCACTGTTTACAATAATCAGAATCCCGAATATTGCTCCTGCGGCGATAAGAAGATAACAAATAACCTTTCCTATTATATTAAATATTTTAAACATAAATTTTTCTCCTTGTTATTAATTATTTCATTTTTGATGCAACGATGTCCAAGAAAGAAATTGAAGAATCTTCCATATCAGTAACTATACTTTCAATTTTGGTTAAAATATAGTTATAGAAAATTTGTAAGATTACAGCAACTATCAATCCGAATACTGTTGTTAACAAAGCTACTTTCATACCGCCTGCAACTACTTGTGGTGACATTTCACCAACTATTGCAATTTGGTCAAAAGCCTGAATCATACCAATAACAGTTCCCATAAATCCCAACATAGGAGCCAATGCGATAAACAATGAAATCCATGCCAAGCCTTTTTCCAAACGTGCTGTTGCTACGCTGCCATAAGAAACTAAAGACTTTTCTACGGAGTCAATACCTTCATCATACTTATCCAAGCCTTGCCAAAAAACACTTGCCAAAGGACCACGTGTGTTTTTGCAAATATCTTGCGCCGCTTTTAAGCCTTGTTGATTTAAAGCTGTTTCCACTTGATTTAATAATTTTCTTGAATTAGTTGTTGAAAGTGTCAAATAAATGATCCTTTCTATTGCCAATGCCAAACCTAATATTAAACAAAGGAGTACTGTTGTCATAAATCCTGCACCACCTTCGATAAATTTTTCTTTTAATGCGTAGTGGAAAGATTTCTTTTGTTGAACTTCTTCTTCAATAGCCGGAGTTGCTGCTTCAGCTACCGCTTCCGGTGCTTGAGTAATTGTCTGAGTTGTATCAGCGGCAGAATTTGCCGGTTGATCTTGTGCTACACTGGTGTTTGACACTGCAAAGGTTAACAAAAATACCATTGCTAATAAAGAAAATAACTTTTTCATAATTCTTTTAATTTACTATTACTTTATCTTATTAATTAAACTCTATTTTAATTTCTCGCGGAGAAACGGGGATTCGAACCCCGGGTTCCGTTTTGCAGAACGCACGCTTTCCAAGCGTGTACCTTAAGCCACTCGGTCATCTCTCCTTTCAGCCTGTCTTTCACACTCTTTTATCATAAAAAATTGCTTCAACAACCTACTTTTTTTCAGGGTGCTAAGATACAACTTTTTTATTAAATGACTATTGCTTTGAAAAAATTTTTATATATTTTTCGTTATCGTTTATAAATCAATTTATTAATAATTAGTACCTTAAATATAAAGTCTTAATTCATATTCCAAAAAGACGTTTTACATTAATTTTTATTTGCTCGGAAAGCTCCTTTAATGCCATTTTTTTTATCTCCGATATTTTTTGTGCTATAATTATGATATTTCCACTATCATTACGCTTACCTCTATATGGCATCGGCGACAAATACGGCGAATCTGTCTCTAACAATATTCTGTTTGTCGGAACTTGTAACAATATCTCCGGTAATTTAGAGTTCTTATATGTCACTGTACCACCTATACCAATATAAAAATCCATCTCTAAAATTCTCTCCGTTTGTTCCATATTTCCCGACCAGCAATGAAACACTCCACGCAAATCCCTATACTTCGCATCACCAACAATATTTATTATCTCTTCTTCAGCATTTCTGCAATGAATGATAACCGGCATATTCAAAGCAACAGCCCAATCAAACTGCTCTCTCAATACTATCTCCTGCTGCTGCCGATAAGTTTTATCCCAATATAAATCCATGCCTATTTCGCCTATCGCAATATAGTCTTTAGCATTGTCAATCAATTCTTTATGAATGACCTCCAATTGTTTTTCATAATTATTGTCTACAGATGTCGGATGAAGTCCCATTGCACCATGGCAAATATCAGGATAATCGTGTAACATCTGTTGCAACGGCAAAATAGAAGTCTCGTCTACGCAAGGCAAAATCAATTTATTGACACCAAACTCCAAACATTTTTCGACAACTTCTTGTCTGTCAATATCAAATTCTTCTAAATACAAATGAGTGTGAGTATCTGTAAAATATATCATATCAATAATTTAACTCTTTCATACATTTAAAAT
>JALNXP010000263.1 GCA_023230285.1 Bacteroidales bacterium
CGGCGGAGTCGCGGCGATATGCTCGTATCCCATCGCTTTCGCCTCCTGCCCATATTCGACCGCCTCTTTGGTGGAAAGCGCCCCGACATGAGCGATCAATTCCGTTCTCCCCTTGAATTGGACGGCTGCTTCAAACATCGCCACCCTTTCGCTATGGGAAAGGAGAAAACACTCCGCGCTGGATCCTCCGAGGAAAAAACCGCTCGCGCCTTCCCTGAGGTTCCGTTCCATCAACGCGACCAACGCGTCGGGATTGAATTTGTCCTCCGACGTAAACGGCGTCACCGACGCGACATAGATACCCAATCGTTTTGCATTCATCTCATGCGCCTTCTTTCATGGCCTGTTCCGCCTCTTCTTCCCTCTTGTTGATTTTCTTCTGGTTCCGTAACGCCGAAATCAACGAGAAAACCGCCAAAGCGAAGAATATCACGCAAATCGGTCGTGTGAACATCAGCAAGAACCGCCCATCGACGATTTGCATATATCGCCGCAAATTCGATTCACTCATCGGCCCCAGGATCAAGGCAAGCAAAATGGGAGAAAGAGGAAAATCATACTTCTGGAACAAATACCCAAGGACTCCCATGACAATGGCAAAGTACACATCAAACATGTTTTGATTGATGGCGTAGGAACCGACCAAGCTAAGAACAAGGATGCAGGGGATAAGGTAGTTGCGCTTGAAAGAAATAACCTTTGCAAACAATCGTACCCCCAGCATACCTACGATAAGCATGGCAAAGTTTGCAACAATCATAGCCGCAAAAACAGCGTAGACGACATCCAAATGATCCACATACATCATCGGTCCCGGCTGAAAGCCTTTCATGATGAACGCGCCCATCAGAACAGCGGTGTTGGAATCACCTGGGACTCCCAACGACAACATTGGTATCATTGCGCCTCCTGAACATCCATTGTTTGCGGACTCTGACGCAGCGACACCTTCCGGTACCCCGGTTCCAAACAACTCGGGATGCTTGCTGACACGTTTCGCCTCGGAATAAGAAACAAACGCAGCGATATCGCCACCCGCGCCCGGGATGGACCCGACGAACGATCCGATCAATCCACCCGTAACGACAGCGCGGGAAATCGTCTTCATATCCTTTTTACAGGGAAACACATGCTCAATTTTCGCGGCCTTCCCTTCGCTTTTTAACATATGCTCGAAGTTTGCAAACACCTCAGAGAGAGCGAAAAGCCCGATGAGCGCGGGGATGAACGGAATGCCGTCATAAAAACCTTGGAAATGAAAAAATCTGAGATATGCACACGTTTTATCCATACCTACGGTAGAAATCAAAAGACCAAAAAATCCCATGATCAATCCTTTTACTAAGGATTTTCCGGAAATGGAAATGATTACGGATAGACCGAACACAGCGAGCGCAAACATCTCTCCCGGTCCGAATTTCAACGCCATTTTCGCGATCATCGGAGCAAGAAACGTCATAATAATGGCGCCAATCATTCCACCACAAAAAGACGAGAACAATGCAATGGAAAGAGCCCTTCCCGCTTCCCCCTTCTGCCCCATCGGATACCCGTCAAGCACCGTGGCCGCAGCTGCAGGAGTTCCAGGAGTCCTAATGAGAATCGCGGCAATGGATCCTCCATACATGCCACCGCAGAAAATACCGAGAAGCATCGCCACTGAGGGAATAAAATCAAGTCCATAGGTAAAAGGAACAAGAAGTGCGATGCCCATCGTCGCGGTAAGCCCGGGAATAGCTCCGATAAGGACTCCTCCGATTGCTCCGACAAACACGAATAACAAAGTATCAGGAGTCAGTACCTGAGTGTAACTTGCCAACAACAACCTCCAATCCATCTTCCCCTCCTCACCAATCCATGAAGCCCATCGGCATTTCAATACCAAGAAGAAACTTGAACACAAGGAAAATGAGGGCTGTCGCCACAACGGAGACAACGATCATGGTACGGTATTCTCTTGTATCAACCAAATACATCAGGCCGAACAAACAGAACGGCGTAATGATGAGAAATCCCAACACATTCCATAAAAGCGCATACGCAAGTACAATGCCAATACCGATGACAAGGCGTTGCATTCCTTTGTCCCGAAGGGATAGGGTCTTCGTAGGCCCTGCGTTGTGTGGCGTATCCGTAATATTGGTCAGAACGAGAATCAGACTGCAGATGAACAGTCCCAGTGCGAGGAACCGAGGAAAAAATTCCGGACCAACCGGAACATTAATGAATTGTTTGAACGTAAAGGTATATCCGAACGCCACTGCAGAAAAAACCATGCCGATAATTCCTGATATGAAATTAGCTTTTCTCACAACCATCCCCTTTTCTGAGTTCGAGAAAAAGGGCAGAAGTTTCCACTCCTGCCCATCATACTACCTACGACTCATTTTGGAGCTTCTGCAAGTCCAAGTTCGATCATCGTCTTCGTTACATCTTCATAATTGGACTTCAGGAATGTCGCGAAATCAGTCGGATTCAGATACGCCAGATTCAAATTCAAGGCTTTTGCCTTTGCAACAAAATCTGGATCTTTCTCCGCTTTGGTGAATGCGTCGACCAAAATCTGCTTGATTTGCGGATCAACTCCTTTGGGCAAGGCAAGGCCCCTCCATGTGTAATAGGTGATGTCAAACCCCTGCTCCTTGAACGTTTTGATGTTTGGATACGCCTCGGGACGTTTGTCATCCATGATTCCCAGACACTTCAGATTACCCGCGTCAAGCTGGGATTTCACTTCGGCAAGAGAAACGGTTACCGCCTGGATATGTCCTCCGGCGAGAGCAGTGACAGCTCCGGCAGCTCCCTCGAACGGAATGTGCTTCACCTTGATGCCGGTGGCATTGGCCAACAGGCCTGCACCGATATGCCAGACCGAACCCGGAGCAGAATTCCCGATGGAAACTTCCCCGGGGTGCGCCTTGCAGTAATCGACGAACTCCTGCACCGTATTGTACGGAGCATCGGCTTTCACCGTAAGTGCCGCCGCATCGGCGTTCACGCGAATAAGCGGATCGAAATCCGCATACGTGAAATCAATAAGCCCTTGCTGGGGAAGAGAATTGAGTTCAAATGTGACCATTCCAACAGTATACCCATCCGGTTTCGCGTTCTTGATGGCGGCATGACCGATGGCTCCCGCTCCACCCGTCTTGTTTTCCACCGTGATGGTCTGTCCAAGATATTTCTCGGCAGTGCCACACAAGGCGCGAAGGACGGCATCCGTTCCACCACCTGCCCCCCATGGACAAATCATGGTGATTCCTTTTTTGGGATAATCGATCTTCTTCGTTTCGGATCCGGCCTGCACCGATTCCGCG
>JALNXP010000264.1 GCA_023230285.1 Bacteroidales bacterium
TGCTTTTCCTCTTCCGTCAGCTCTTTCTTTTCAGCAGGGCTGATGTCGTCACCACGCTCTTTTTTTATTTTCTTTACCGCATTGGATTTGTTGATAATTGTCTCAATATCCTGATTTAACGACCGGAAACCTTCGATGTTCATCAATGCGCTCATAGCATCTTGATTAGCCATTAATCGGGCGAGCGTAGCATTATCCACATTGACGAGCAAAGCACTTTCCCAACGCCGAGCTAACAGTGTTGCTGTGGTGCCGCTCATCGCCATATCGAGGATGCCGGCAGCATCAATTTCTTTCATGCTGCTGCCGTCATAAGCCAAAATCGGTAAAAACTTCACAAACTCGGCAACTTTCTGTTCAGGATTAGATTCGTTGATATTCAGACGACAGCTATATTCAGCCACTTGTCGCAATGCTCTATTTGGCGCAAAGTCGAAGACATAACATATAGGCTTTAAAATCACCTCTTTACCGTATTCATCGCGTGTTGTCCACGGCGACTGTACACGAAACGCCGCTTGAAAATAAGTCTCCGGACTACTTGAATTTCGCAACATCAAAATTCCCGTCCACGGCTTTATAGTAACGCCGGTAGAAAGTTTCCCGCACGACAAAGTGATGGTCTTAGTCTCCTGCGGATTCTGCATCGCATTATGAACCGGGTTGATGGCTTCCGCTCCCATGCCGGCTTCGTTTCCGGCAGCGACAACTACCTGATAATCATGAAAAAACTTGTTGAAGCGATTGTGTAACAACTTCGCCATGGCTTTACATGCCGCCACATTCGGCAGAAACCAATAAGTGTGTTGCAGGTAACTCAGCAGTCGCATGTCGGAGAAAGGCATGGGCGGTTTTTCCGTGCCGAGTTTCAAGTCGGAGACTATGTTTTCGGAATATGAGCCTCTGATTAGGTTGAGCCATTTTTGCACATGTTCCTCATGAAGGAAGCCGATGTCGTCAGCACGGAAAAACTCGTTCAAATCGAACTCGTCAAATTCGCCGGACATGGCAACCTCTCTGATTTTGTCCGGCATCTGATAAGTCATCATCACCATTTTTGGAAGTGATAAATACGGATTATTTTCATCTTTGCAGGTCTCTTTTGCTTGTTGCTCGTCACTGTATGTCCAGTTGAAAATCTGCTCTTCGATAAATTCGCCGGATGCGATGGCACGAAAAGGAGTACCGGAAAGATAGAGATAAGAACTTGTTTTCAGCGGCATCAAATCTTCGTCGAAATTTTCTATGGCTTCCAATTCTTTTCTGCTTGAAGCATCTTCCGCCATTATGTCGTTTGTTTCTTTAATAATCTGATTCACAACATCTTGCTTATCATAGAAATCTTTGGCATGTTTTCCCCACGCACCAAAATGATATTCATCAAGGATAATGCAATCCCATTTCACGTCTTGAATCCATTCATTAGTAGCCTTTATGCCGCCGGCATTATTTCGTCCGAGAACATCTTGAAACGAAGCAAAACACACGAAAGGATAACGCTCGTTTACATAATTAAAATCGCGTATATCGTTTTGTTTCTCGCAAAACTGCCAACTTTCGAAATCCTGATGAGTCAGCAGGTCTTCTTTCCACGCTGTTTTCACAGCAGGTTTGAAAGTAAGTACCAGCAACTTCTTCCAGCCCATTTTCTGTGCTAACTTATAGGCTGTGAATGTTTTACCGAAGCGCATTTTAGCATTCCAGAGAAAATGAGGTGTCAATTCTTTATTATTTATGTCGGATGTAAAATTGAGAATATACTTTGCGGTTTTGTTCACGGCTTCCTGCTGTTCGTGACGCATTTTGAAATCACGGATGCGTTCCAACATGATTTCGCTGTTGTTGTTGACGGCGGCAATAGCCTTTTCTATTTCAGTCACAGAGCAGCGAAACCACTCGCCGTCAGGGTTTTGTATACCGCTATTGCGTAGCACACGATGTACGGCATAGTCATCGAAAGTTGTGCCGTCATGTCGCATTGCCGGTCGCACCAACACAATATTATAAGACAGATTTGCCGTTTTGCACTGCTCAGCCACACGTGCTTCAGCTGTACGTGTGGTGTAACCTACTTTCAGCAAGTCCTTATGTGACGGGACATTTATCAGCTCGTAAGCATAAATAACAGGATTTTCCGCTATTTTCGATTGTAAAAGATTCTCTGTTGCCATAATTTTCTATTTATGGCGTTCTCAACATAATTTTATGTAATCAAAAAATCATTAAGCCGTTAAAATAATCTGAGGAAGCGGTCTGACCGGCTTTAATTTCGTATGCAAATTTATCTCCGGCGACAGTCTGCAACAAATCTATTTCATTGCCTTTACTGTCTCGCCAGAGGCTGATGTCCGCAAGAGTGGTACAATTTTTCGATTCAATCGTAAATTTGTACGTTTTATTTCGCATTTTTCTTGGGGGTAGATGCATTAGCAACCTATCGATATTTTTTTGATTACATAGAACATTATGTCAAAGAACGTCTATTAGTTTAGAGTTAAGAATTATTATCATTATTCCATCGGACGTATCATAGATTCGATAAAATCAATCTCGTCTTGAGTCAATCCGTATTTCTTGTATAATTTTTCGTCTGTCCACGGCTCGGAAAAGTCTTGAAGAGGGACAAATTGGTAAACTTTGTTAGTTGTATGCTGGGTTATTTTCTTTAAACCAAGCATTAAATGAAAAAATTTAGTTTGTGTATATGAATATGCATTATTGGCTAATATTTCCATTTCAAAAGGTCCAACAACAAGATATGTTTCCGTACAACAAACATTTTCACCAACTACAATAGGCTTTATCCAATCTTTAGTCATATTGCCTGCACCAATTGCTTCTGGAATAAAAAGTTTAAATTTATCAACCCATTCCAGATTGCGCATTATTTGACTCCGAGAAATAAATCCTTGTTTTTTTTTAGCATATATTTTTACCGAATTATGGGATTCAAATTCTTTAAAATTATCAAAATTTGTTGCAAATCCGAATGGTTTTCTAGAACTAACAATAGAACTAAAGGAAATTTCATTTTTTTGTTGCACTTTCTTTAAAATTGAAATTGCCTCGTTATGTCTAATAAATACATCGCAATCTTTTTCTAATAATGGACGTACCATAATAGAAGTTACTTCTTGATTTTTATGTGTAACAACTTGACAAAGTCCTTTATTATTATCTCGTTCCCATAGAAAATAACATACACCACCCTTAATTTCCACTCCCGGAAAACATTCCGATGCATCATTAAAATCATGTATAATCCTAATTCTATTATCATGTAACATTTCATCACGAAAATTATCTAATCCTTTCC
>JALNXP010000265.1 GCA_023230285.1 Bacteroidales bacterium
TTCGCCAGATAGAAGAGAAGGGTTATGCGAAGCCTTTTGCCATGGACAGCCGCAAGTTGTTCAAGATAGGCGTAAATTTCGATACGAAGAAACGCTGTATCGGCGAGTGGAAGATGGTTGAAAATTCATAGACAGGGGCGTATCGCATACGCCATTATCCATTATCCATTATCCATTATCCATTGTCCATTATCCATTACCCATTGTCCATCAACGTCTTAACATCAAACATTACTTCACGGAAATAATCTCTATCCTAACCACCTCACAGCTACCACTTTCAGCAAGCAACAGCAAATAATTGATTTCATCTCTGCGCCAATATATTTTGTCGGATAAATAAATATATACTGCCCTTTCTGCCCGATTTTCCACAATATCTTTTAACACTACTCCACCCATTTTATTTTTATCATGACAAAAATTGATGTAAAGTCTCGGCTCACCTTCAAATTTTTTGACGACAACAGCTAAATAACTATTTTCCAGTTCATCACCATTCAACTTATTAAAAGAAAACACCTTACCTCTATTTTCTTGTATTATCACAGGTTCTGCCTGCAACAAACGTAAAGTATTATTGTTAAATATTGTCAGAATAGAATCATAATATGCTCCTGAAGCTGCATGTTCGGGATATTTAGACAAGATAGCATCAAACTTGTCATAAGCAAGGTCGTAACGTTTCTGATTGAAATACCTTACACCTTCATCATAAGTAGCAGCAGTAACTACAGCCGGCGTTTTTAGCTTTTCAAAATACTCTTCTCGCTCCTTATCTTCTGCCTCCTTTTTCGCCAACGCAATAGAATCTTCGACTTTTTGCTGCCGTGCAAAGATAGAATCTATGGAAGCTATCCTACTCTGCGGATATTCCTCGCCCGGCTGCAGCTTCAACGCCAACGAATAATTATCTCTCGCCACTTCATACCTTCCTTTTTTATAATTTGCATCACCTTTTTTTACTGCGTCTTTATATGGCTTATCGCTTTTTTCTGTTGTAGTTACATCTTGCGTCTTTTCTTTCTCAACCTTAGTTTTAGCAGCTACAATCTTTTCTTGATTTGCTTTAAATATCAGAGTATCAAGGTTATTGATTTTGGATTCAAGGTTGTGACTGTATTTTAATTCTAACGCTTTAGTATAATGATACTTAGCCATTTCATATTCTTTTTGACTATAATATTCATCGGCGTTAGACATATAATTATCGTAGTTAATATCATTTAATTTTCGCTGCATGATGATAGAATCCACCAAGGAGCGTTGCGAAATAAATTCCTCATCAGTTGGCAACATTCTCAAGCCTGTTTGAACATGAGACAAAGCGATGTTATATTGTTTTGCTTCTATTGCCGAGTATATTTTATTCCTTATGACTAAGATTTCGTCTTCTTTTGCATTTTGCTGTTTATATATATTCTGAATTGTAGCGAGCATAGTTGTCGGATACTGCGCTGTTGGGTCTATTGTAAGTGCTTCGGTATAAAAATTTTTTGCTTGTTCATATTGTTCATTATTGAAGGCTCTGTCGCCATTACTTACAGCATCGGCAAAAGCCTGTTTTGTAGCTGAGATATCGGATAAAACAGAGTTGATTTCCGCTAATTTCTGCTTAGGATAAGCCTCACGCGGGAACAAATCCAATGCCTTTTGATATTCAGCTTTAGCACTTTCATAATCAGCATTTTGCATCAGCCTATCTGCATTAAAGATATAATCGTCATATAATTTTTTATTCTCTAACTCTTTGCTTTGAATCGCTTCTATTTCCGTGATTTTGCCGGTACAGTAAGCATCTGCCGTTTTAATGAATAGAGCTTCTTTATACATCTTAATTGCCAAATCATACTCTTGTTCGCCATAATAATCATCGGCAATTTTCACTATTCTTTGATATTCTTTTTCTATTGAAGGGTCTTTAATATGTGGAGAGATGTCGGCGAGTTTGTTTTTAGGAAAATTTGCTTCAGGTTTTAAGATGAGAGCAGCTTTAAAACAGATATAAGCAAGTTCATAATCATTATTTTTGATTGCGCTGTTTCCTGAGATAATGCAATTTTGGAACTGTTCGTTAGCTAATGTTTCATCTTTCAGCATTTTTTCTATCTCTTTAATACGTTTATCATATTGATTACCACCATTTTCTGTTTCAATATTTTGATAAACAAATAAAGCCTGAACATACTGTCCTGTTTTATACAAATTATCAGCGACACTTACATCCGTTAATTTTGTTTGAGAATAGAGAGTGATTGCGAAAAACGCACAAACAACTGTTATACAATATCTTATCTTCAAATCACATTTATTTTTTTATATTGATTATTGAGCCGTCTACCATTTGCAGCTGTCTATCAGCCATTTTAGCAAATTCCTGATTATGAGTAACGATAACACAGGCGATATTTAATTCTTCTCGAATTTTAAAGAACAGTTTATGTAGTTCTGCGGCATTTTCGGAATCCAAATTGCCGGAAGGTTCATCAGCTAACAATACTTCAGGATTATTTATCAAAGAGCGAGCGACTGCGACACGCTGCTGTTCGCCACCGGATAATGCCGAAGGTTTATGGTCGTATCTGTCTTCCAACGACAGCAATTTCAGCAAGTACATAGCTTTTTCTTCAGCAGATTTTTTATCTGCGCCGGCGATATAAGCCGGAATACATACATTTTCCAAAGCTGTAAACTCGGCAAGCAGATGATGAAACTGAAAGATGAAACCTATGTTCTTATTTCTAAAATCAGACAAGCCTGCATCATTTAATTTAAAAACATCTTCATTGTTCCACAACACTTTTCCGGCTGTCGGGCGGTCTAATGTTCCGGCAATATACAGCAAAGTCGACTTTCCGGCGCCGGAAGCTCCGACCAAAGATATTATCTCTGACGGATAGACCTCTAAATCAACACCTTTGAGAACTTCCAAGTTACCATAGCTTTTATGTATGTTCTGTAACTGAATGATGGGCGTATCCATTTTATTTCAAATTAAATTGTTCTATTATCTTATTTATCTCTTCTTCAGTGAGTTTCAGCTGAGCATTACATGTCTTTATAAGTTCAGCAGCTCGCTTGAGTTTTAACGTAAGTTCATCAATGCCGATTTCCTCATTTTCTAAATCCTCACTGATAGCAGTTAATTCTCTAAACGCTTCATCATAAGATTTTTTTTCTTTATTTGCCATTGTTTTGTCCGTTATTTATTTGTTTTAGAAGCCGTTACATCAACAACCCGACTTGTCAGTTTTCCTTCAAAAAGTTGAGTTTCTATTATTGCATCTTGATCTATTGCCTTAG
>JALNXP010000029.1 GCA_023230285.1 Bacteroidales bacterium
GTGGCGTTTCTCGCACCTGCAACTTCACCGTCAGCATCACCATTTTTAATCATTAATACGCCTAAGTACAAAGGATCTTCAACCAATTTTGCCGCTTCTTCTATCGTTAAGCCCTTACTTTTTCTCAAATTATACAATAATTGAATGTAAGTTTCTTTTTTCTCATGGGCTTTCGGGTCTATGATAGTCGCATTTTTAATGTTTTTCAATGAAAATTTGTCTGCCAAAGCCATAATTTCTTCTTTGTTTCCAAGTAAAATAGGTTTTGCCAAATTCAATGCGATAACCTCATCGGCTGCTTTAATCGTTCTTTCTTCAGTGCCTTCAGGAAGCACAATACGCTTCGATAATTTTGAAGCGTTTTCTCTGATTTTTTCTAATAAATTCATTCTAATATATATCTTAAAACATAGTTAATAACCATATTAATTTTTAAGTTGCAAAATTAGCCTTTTTTTTAATAATTTCGTTTCTTTGCAGCATAAATAATTGATAAATTGATAAATTCGACAGACATAATTCAACATACTCTAATTCAGAACAATACGTATAAAACATTGTCTGAGCGATTAATATTTTCTCATTCAACCGGCGATTTATTTTTCTGCATTTTAGCATTGTCGTTAGCTGTTATTGCTTTTATAATATATAATTATAATTCGAGAATGAAAGATGCTTTTTCGGCTATGATAATGCCTACAGGTATGAATCAATTATTGCGAGATGGAACATTTGTCAACGAAAGTATCTCTATATTAATGCAATTGATTTATACTGTTACCACTTCGATGTTTTATATTGAGTTGCTACATTATTTGAATTATTCGTATTTTGGACTTAGCAACAAGATGCTATGGATGATAGTAGTGTCAATTGTATTCTTGTTACCCTTATTAAAACGTTTTATGTTATTGATATTCGGTGATTTATATAAAGTAAAAAACAGTTGTCTGCAATTTTCCATTACAAATGTATTGTATAATTTCTCTGCCGGCATGTTACTTATTCCGATATTATTTTTCATTACATACTCAAAGGCATATTATATGTTTTATGTTGCCGGCATTATTTTATTGATTAACTATCTTTTATGTTTTTTCCGAATGATTTTGATTGGATTTTCGGACCAAAAACTTTCAAATATTTATTTTATTTTCTATCTTTGCACGCTGAAAATTTTGCCGGCGGTTGTGATTTACACTTTCGTCATAAGATGCAGCTAATTTATTGATTTATAATATTATAACTCGTAAATTTATGAATATAAAAAACATATTGTTTTCGCAGCCTAAGCCTGCCGAAATCGAAAAAACGCCTTATTTTAATCTTATCAAGAAGTTTAATGTGGATTGCGATTTTGAAAAATTCATAAAAATAGAAGGTGTCTCTGCAAGAGAGTTCAGGTTGAACAAAGTATATCTGCAAGATTATAGTGCTGCTATCTTAACAAGTCGTAATGCTATTGACCATCTTTTTAGAATGGCAAAAGAATTGAGATATGATATTCCGTCCACCATGAAGTATTTCTGTAATTCGGAGTCTACCGCTTTTTATTTGCAACGATACATCCAATATAGAAAGAGAAAAGTTTTTCACGGCAAACAAACGTTAGAAGAAATGATGGAGCTGATACTCAAGCACAAAGAAGAGAAGTTTATAGTGCCATGCTCTGAAGTACATCAAGCCGACTTGTCTAATCTTTTGGATACTAATGGCATTAATTATGCGAGAGCTGTGTTTTATAAAACATTATCCAGTGACATCAAACATTTAGACTTGAGTAAATATGACATGATAGTTCTTTTTACTCCTGCCGGTGTTAAATCTTTGTTTGAGAATTTTCCTGATTATGTGCAGGGAGAGACTATATTCGGGGGCTTCGGTGCAAATACTATAAAAGCAATGGAAGATGCCGGCTTACGCGTTGATGTCCAAGCACCTATGCCTAAATGTCCTTCTATGACAATGTCTATCGAGGAATATCTGAAAAGTCATAAGTAGTTTTAATATAGATATTTATGCTCGGTACAAACAGCTTTCCGAAAAAAGAAAGATTATGCGGAGATACGCTTATCGGCATATTATTTAAAAAAGGAACTAAATATTATCAATCAGGTTTTTTGTTTTATGCTTATTTGCATAAAATTGAATGTACAGATGATACTGATATGTTTGAATGTGAACAAGTTATATCAGTTCCGAATTTCTCTGTCATTTTGACTACGAGGAAGAGATTGTTTAAAAACGCTGTGGATAGAAATAAAATCAAAAGGTTGTTGAAAGAATCTTTCAGAAATAATAAGATTTTAATGCAAAACTACGTTATTCCGAAAGATAAACTGCTTTTGCTGGGAATAATTTATGTTGGCAACGAAGTTCCAAATTATACAAATTGTGACAAAGCCGTAAAATATTTTTTAACAAAAGGGTTAAGCAGTTTTTTTACAAATAATGATGAAAAAATTAATAGGTAAATTTTTTATCTTAACCATAAGATTCTATCAAGTTGCGATATCACCGTTGCTTCCTAAGGCATGCAGGTATACGCCTACGTGTTCTCAGTACGGCATAGAGGCTATATGTAAATACGGTCCTTTTAGAGGTGGCTGGCTTACGTTGAAACGCATCTTGTCGTGTAACCCATGGGGCGGCAGCGGCTATGATCCTGTGCCATAATATTGATAATCAGTAAATAATCTACATAATGAGTAAAAGAATATTCTTACAGCTTTTTTTAATAGTCGGCATTAGTGTAACAGGATTTTGCCAAAGTAATAACTTTGAAATTTCCAAGAATATGGAAATTTATACTTCTGTTTATAAGACTTTATTTGAGAATTACGTTGATGAACTTAATACCGGCGAGTTAATGCGTACCGGCATTGATGCCATGTTGGAGTCGTTAGATCCTTATACGGAGTACAAGTCGGAGTCTGAAGTTGAAGATTTCCGGTTTATGACTACCGGTCAATACGGCGGCATTGGTGCTCTTATTTTGCAACACGGTGAAGATGTAATAATCAGCGAACCTTATCAGGGAACCGCCGCCGATAAAGCAGGCTTAAAAGCCGGGGATAAAATTATAGCCATAGACGGCAAAAATGTCAGCGATAAAAGTTCTTCAAATGTCAGCGAACTTATGAAGGGTGAACCGGGGACAGAATTGGCAATTACGGTGGAAAGATTTGGCGAAAATAAAGCTATCACAAAGAAAATAATTAGAGAAAAAGTGTCTATCCCAAGTGTTCCTTATTACGAACTCTTAGACGATTCTATTGCATATATTAACTTATCCGGTTTTACTTTTGATGCGAGCAGCGATTTTCTTAATGCTTATAACAGCATGAGAAAAAATTGCGAACTTAGCGGCTTAATCATAGACTTACGCAGTAATGGCGGCGGCTTGTTGGAACAGGCTGTGAAAATAATGAACTTCTTTGTGCCGGCTAATGAGCTGATTGTAAATACAAAAGGTAGAATAGCATCGAAAAATTCTTATCATAAAACAACAGTAAAACCTATTGACACACTTATCCCGATAGTGGTACTCGTTAACGGCGCAAGTGCTTCTGCCAGCGAAATATTAGCCGGAGCTATGCAAGACTTGGACAGAGGTGTCATAGTCGGACAACGTACTTTCGGAAAAGGCTTGGTGCAAAATATTCTGCCAATAGCATATAATTCGCAGATGAAAGTTACTGTCGCTAAATATTATATCCCCAGCGGAAGATGTATTCAGGCAATAGATTATTCTCATAAAGATGCTTATGGTAACTGGAATAAAGTTCCTGACTCACTGATGACTAAATTCTATACCCGAAATAAACGTACTGTATGGGACGGCGCCGGCATACAACCCGACATCGAAGTAGCCCCGGTAGAATACGGCGAAGTTACAGCTAACCTCATCATGAGACATTATATCTTCGACTTCGCTACTCAATATTATTATAATAATATTGATAAAACTGTTGATGCCAAAACTTTTGTTGTCGATGACACAATTTGGAATGATTTTGTTAATTATCTGGAAGACAAAAACTTTACATATAATTCTTATATTGATGACCAACTTGTCGCTCTGAAAAAAAATGTAAGTGAAAATGAACATTATTCTTCTGTTTTAGATGAAATAGACAAATTGGAACTTGCTTTAAAAGAAGTAAAATCCAAAGATTTAATAACTTATAAAGAAGCAATCATATATTTTCTTGGCAATGAAATAGTTAGTAGATACTGCTATAATACGGGAAAACTTATCTATTCTTTAAATAATGACAAAGAGTTGGAAGCAGCAGTACAGGTTATCAACGATAAAAACAAATATAATTCCATATTAGCCGGTAAGTAAAATGACAAAAAAATGCTCGTTATATAGCATCTTGGAACTTTTTCTTATATTGATGGCTGTAGCTGTAGTCTGTTCTAATACTTTAATGACTATAGCAGATGTCTGCCTGTTTCTGGTCTGGCTCGCTTTTGGATATGAAGAATCTGTAGATAAAGCAAACCGAAACAATGGAGTTTTATACCATATTGGACATGGATTTATTATTCAAATCAATAAATTTCTGCATAATAAAGCCGCTATAATATTTTCTTTGTTTTATCTTGCATCAGTTGTCGGAATAATATATTCATCAAATATAGATAAAGCTGTCAACGATTTAATCGTAAAATTGCCATTGCTTTTATTTTCTGTATTATTTTCAGGCTTCCCTCTGTTAAATAAAGAAACAATAAACAAAATATTTATTTTTCATTGCGCTATGTTGCTAATAGCCTCTTTAATAGGTGTTTATAATCTATTTGTGCTTTCAATAAATTATAGAAAAATATTTCCATACATTTCACATATTCGTTTGTCTTTAAATTATTGTGTGTCAGTGCTTTTTTTGTTTTACTATATTTTTAAGAACAATCATCGACAAATTATTTATAAAATTATACCCGTTATTATTATAATATGGTTTATAATGTTCTTAATTATTATGAAATCTATGACAGGTATAGGGTCTTTAATTGCAATTACAGTTTTAATTCTTACTTCCCGCAATTTTTTAGAATCACTGTCGAAGAAGCAAAGAATTTGTGTTATTTCAATTTTTTCCGTCATAATTATTTTTGTCATTGGTTTTTTTGTATATTCATACGTAAAGTATTATAAATCTGATTTTGGGAATAGAGAAATAGCCGAATATACATTAAATGGGAATAAATACAGTCATAAGGTTCAAAATGGCTTAATTGAAGAAGGTGATAATTATATGTATAACGTATGTCTTCCGGAGTTGCGGAAAGAATGGAGCAAGAGAAGTGAGTTAAATTTTGATTCGAGTACTTATGCCGGTACACCGCTAAAAATAACTTTAATAAGATTTCTTAATTCGATGGATTTACCGAAAGACAGTGTCGGTGTAAGTAAACTGAGTCAAGAGCAAATTGGTTATATAGAGCAAGGTATTGCCAACATAAATTATTTATCGAAATTCGGTTTGTATTCACGTATGAGTTCATTCTTTTTTAGTTGTGAAAAGTATAAAAAAGAGAAAGTTACCTCCGGTAATTCGGTGCTGCAAAGGTTTTCTTTTTGGAAAGCAGGAATAATGCTTTTTAAAAAGCATCCTGTTTTTGGTGTCGGTACAGGAGATGTTGACGAAGAATTAAACATAGTATATGAGACAAATTTTCCACGTTTATCCGAGAAATATCGTTTTTCTACTCACAATCAGTTTATTAATATTGCATGTCAATTAGGTGTTGTTGGTTTGTTGATATTTTTAGCAAGTTTATTGATACCCGGGATATTATTACATGTATATAACGACTTTCATTGGAAATATTTTCTTCTGTTGATGATTATATCAATGTTTTTTGAAGATACCATTGGCACACAAGCCGGTGTTACGTTGTTTTCATATTTCTACTTTATTTTTCTGTTTAATCATAACTATTATGCAAATCAAAGAATTGAAGACCACCTACTACGAAACTGACAACATCAACGAATTACCTGCTGATGAGTGTAAGTTAATAAATAGAGCAATAGAAGCGTTAGCATCTTCATACGCGCCATACTCGCAATTTAGAGTTGGTGCGGCGGCTTTACTTGATTCAGGGGAAATAATCATTGGCAGTAACCAAGAAAATTCGGCATCGCCGGTATGTATTTGCGGCGAAAGGGTAGCAATGTTTTCAGCTAAAGCGCAGTATCCTGATAGTCAGATATTAAAAATAGCTATCACAGCTAAAACAGACAAATTTGTAATAGACAACCCTGTGTCGCCATGTGGCAGTTGCCGACAAGCATTGGCAGAAATTGAAGAACGCCAAAGTCTTCCTATTAAAGTAATATTATATTCACCTACAGGAAAAATTTATTCTTTTGATTCTGCAAAAATATTATTACCTTTGACCTTCAATGAAAACAGACTAAAGAAGTAAAAAATGTCCAACGAAAACATCAAGAAAACCAATGTCAAAGCAATAAATTCTAACGACATTGAAGACATATTAAGGAAGTATGATCAACGTATTATTTTTGAAGAAACCAATATCAAGCCGGATAAATCGGATTTGAATGATGCGCTTCAAGATTATATCAAAAGTCGTGATATCGGAAATAAATCAGTATTGGGCATTGATATTTATAGATATAGCAGTTATAGTGAATTTAGCCAAACATTGATACCTTTTTTATTTAAAAAGTTGTTTGATTATACCATTACACTTTGTTTGAGAAATCATCCTTATGTGTTTCAAGAATATAGCGAGGAAAGGATAAACCGAAATTTTATCAGTAGTGGAGACGGCGGCTATGTGTTGTTTGACACGCCTTTTCACTCACTGATATTCGCTTTTAACCTTGCATTTGTATTGAGGATTTTTAATTCTTTTCATCTATTTCCCAAGCTAAGAAGAATTATTGGAGAAATAAGTATGCGTTATACTATTACATACGACAAAATTTATTTCTTCGAAAATAATTTTTATGGAAAAGGTATCATCCACAATGCAAGGATAATACAGAAAGATAATTTGAACAGATGCTTAATAGACCAGAATACTTATTTATGGTTTATGCTGAATATAGATGGTGTTGAAAACCTGCAATTGCTGACATTGATGGACATATCAAACATATATTATTTTAAAAACAAGTATGAGAAATTCAATGATGAAAGATTTCATGACGAGATTTTCAGTATAATTCCTTTGCGTACTTATGGTGTTATCAATGCCGACTTGTTGCAGATAGGTTGTATCGCCTCCAAAGAAACAGTTATCAATATTTACAATCTTCACATTCAGGTAGTGATGAAATTTCGCAACGATGATGCTCCGGACCAGAGCAAACTCATCACTATTACTTTAGGTAATATCAATACCGAAGGAATTTAGTTCTTACTTGCAAATAAGAGTCAGTACTTTTTCTGCAAGTTTGCGAATCGGTTTGAAATAGCTGTCTATGAACTCTCCTGTAGTGCGATTTGCGATAGCGATGCAAATAGTAAGAGTGTTGTGTCCCAAAGCCTGTCCTAATCCATATAAAGCGGATGTTTCCATCTCCATATTAGTGATTTTATATCGTGAATAGCTAAAATTTTGTAGTTTGGTAAAAATCTCCGGATATTTTACCGGCAATCCGACATTCCGCCATTGAGGTCCGTAAAATCCCGGTGCAGTAAGCGTAATGCCTCTATAAAATTCTGTACCACAACGCTTTAATAATTCATCGCTCGCTTTACAAGCATATACAGCCGGTAATAAATGTCCCCAATCTACTGCTTTAGAGAAAGAATTGGCAAGCATAGATTCAAATATGGAATCGTCAACATCGTAAAAATTTAATAAACCGTCCATACCTATACTGTATTGCGAGACTATAAAAGTTCCTAAGGGGATTTCAGGCTGTAATGCGCCACAAGTTCCCATGCGTATGATATTCAGCTTCTTCCTTTCGGGATTAGGCTCCTTGGTTTTTAAATTAAAATTTGCCAAAATGTTTAATTCGTTGACAACTATGTCAATGTTATCTGTTCCCATGCCTGTTGACATGGCGGTAACTCTCTTATTATTAAAAGTACCTGTATGTGTAACTATTTCTCTGTTCTGTTTTATTACGTCTAAAGTATCAAAATTATGAGAAACATGGGCAACTCTGTTGGGGTCTCCAACAAGAATTATGTTGTCACCAAGTTCTTCGGGGCTAAGGTTTAAATGATAAACGCAATTGCCTTTTGTTACTAATTCCGAATTTTTAATTGCTTCCATAAGCTTAGATTTTGTGCAAATGTAATAAGTTAAATTGATAAAGATGACAATGGCTTATCTTTTTTTAAACAAAAAATTATAAATGAAACACGAAGCAGTTGTATTCGGATAATTTCTTACATATCAAGAAAAAGTATTACCTTTGCACCTGTTTAATAATTAATTGATGAAGCATTTCAAGAAAATACTAAAATATCTGTCTCATTATAAGACAAATATGTTCCTTGTCTTTTTGTTCACTATTTTAAGTACGTTGTTTTCGCTTGTCTCTTTTGCACTTTTTATACCCGTCTTTGAAATATTGTTTAATACGAGAACCGTACAAATAATTTCTCCTGAGGCAATAAATATTCATAATTTTTTTAATTTTCAAACACTCAAAAATAATTTTTACTACTATTCTTATTCTATAATAGAAAATTCCGGACCGCAACAAGCTCTGATGTATATAGTTATTGCTATAGTAATATTATTTTTGTTTAAAAATTTGTTTAGGTATTTTGAGTCTTTTTTTATAGCTCCTATACGCAACGGTGTTTTACAACTTATGCGTAATGAATTGTATCATAAAATATTGATATTGCCTATTTCTTATTATTCATCACAAAAAAAAGGAGACATAATAACAAGGTTGACTTCTGATGTTCAAGAAATTGAAAATTCTATCATGGGTTCGTTAGTATTGGTAATTCGTGAGCCTGTAACTATTTTGTTGTATATAATAACTCTTTTGGCATTAAGTCCCAAGATGACTCTTTTTTCTTTTATTCTGCTGCCGGTTAGTGGATACGTCATAGGACGGATTAGTCGAACATTGAAACAAACAGCCAATAAAGGGCAGGGGAAAATGGGAGAACTTGTTTCTACAATGGAGGAAACTATTGACGGACTTAGGATTATCAAAGGTTTTAATGCCATTGACTATGCAATGAAAGAGTTTGAAAAAAGCAACAAAGATTATACACGACTGATGGTTTGGCTTTATAGGGTTAGAGATATTGCTTCTCCGCTGAGCGAATTTTTAGGCGTATGTATAATGGTTATTGCTATTTGGTTTGGTGGTAATTTGGTCTTGTCAGGCTCGTCTTTGTCAGCACCGGTACTGATTGTTTATATAGCCATTTTTTCACAAATATTACCACCTATCAAATCTGTAACTCAAGCATATTATAATATCAGAAAAGGTACTGCTTCTTTAGATAGAATAGAAGAAGTGTTGCAGGCAGAAGAAGTTATCGTGGAACAAAATGATGCTGTCAGCAAATCCTCTCTTGAAGAATCTATACGCTTTGAAAACGTTTGCTTCAAATATGAAGAAAAAGAAATACTTAAAGGAATAAATTTTACAGTTAAAAAAGGTCAGAATGTAGCGATAGTTGGACATTCAGGTTCAGGTAAAACATCTATAATAAACTTAATACCAAGATTCTACGATTGTTCGTCAGGACAAGTTTTTATTGATAATGTTCCGATACAAAATTTACGAATAGACCAGCTAAGGTCAATGCTTGGCATAGTTACTCAAGACACAATTTTATTTAACAACACAGTGGCGGCAAATATAGCTTTCGGTATTGACAACTATAAAATGGAAGATGTTATTTCTGTTGCTAAAATAGCTAATGCTCACGATTTTATAAGTAAATTGTCTGAAGGGTATAATACAATTATCGGAGATAAAGGGACGAAATTATCCGGAGGCGAAAAACAACGTATAAGTATTGCCCGCGCTTTACTTAGAAATCCGGACATACTGTTGTTAGATGAAGCTACATCCGCCCTCGATACAGAGTCGGAAAAAGCTGTACAAGAAGCTCTCGAACATCTTATGAAATCAAGAACTTCCATCGTAATTGCTCATCGATTGTCTACTATCATTAATTCGGATATGATAATTGTTTTAGATAAAGGAGTAATTGTAGAACGTGGTACACATAAAGAGCTTTATGAAAAAAACGGTATGTATACTAAATTATGTAATATGCAGGCATTGTAAAAAATTTTCTGTCATTAATTTTATAGTTCAAAAATATTATTACCTTTGTAAAGCGTGGTGAAATGTGTCATAAAAACAAACCGTTATTGTCGGTTTTAGTGTAACAAATTGTTATACAACGTATTATTGTGTATCTATTAATTTAATATATGTTTATATGAGAAAATCTTTACGCTTATTTTTTTTATTGTTATTTTGTCTTATGGTGAACACTGTAACAGCGCAAGTCATATCTTTAAAAGGTACCGTTACATCTGCAGAAGATAATTCTCCACTGCCGGGTGTCACAGTACAGATAAAAGGACAAACTAAAGGGACAATAACAGATTTTAATGGAAATTATTCTCTGCAAGTAGATGCTGATGCGTCTCTTGTTTTTAGTTATGTCGGCTATGAAGCTATGACGGTGCCAATTCAAGGCAAACTTGTATTAGATGTTATTTTAAAACCTGATGCACAGTTGCTTGGAGAAGTGGTAATTACCGCTATGGGCATACAGCGTCAGAAACGTGAACTCGGGTATGCAACCGATGAGGTTGGTGGAGACGTACTTGCTCGTTCCGGTGCAGGAAATGTCATTAACGCTCTTAGCGGTCGTTCTGCCGGTGTGCAAATTATAAACCCAACAGGTGTCGAAGGCGGCTCATCACGTATTACCATCCGTGGTAATAACAGCATTACAGGTAATAACCAACCTCTTATTGTCGTTGATGGTGTGCCTATGTCCAATGAAGGCGGTATCACAAGTTTTGAGTCTGCCAGCCGTGACTGGGGTACTGCACTTAATAATATTAATCAGGAAGACATCGAAGACATCAGCATCTTGAAAGGTCCTACAGCAGCAGCTCTTTATGGCTCCCGCGGCGGTAATGGCGTGCTGCTTATTACAACTAAGAAAGGTAAAAAACAGGAAGGTCTCGGTATAACGGTGTCTTCAAGTTATAAGATTACAACTCCGTACCTTTATAGAACCGTACAAAATAAATACGGCGGCGGCGGTCCAATATCTTTTAATACTCCAACACTTATCCAAAACGAAGACGGCGTATATTCTTATCTGCTGTCTTGTCCTTATAATTCTGAAAATGGTCCCGAAGGCGTGTCAACAAATACTACCTTCGGATATTATGGCAGCTCCGTGTCGTGGGGTCCGGAAATGGACGGCACCGAAATTCTATGGTGGGACGGTGTCATGAGGTCGTATTCACCTCAACCGGATAACCTAAGCATGATGTATCATAGTGCTAACTCCTTTATTAACAATATATCTTTCTCTAATGCAGGAGAATTTGGCTCTATACGCGTGTCTTTTACGGATAATCGCTCTGATGCTATCATCGATAATTGTAACCTGAAACAAACAACTTTCAACGTTAACAGCACTCTCAATGTGTCTAAAAAAATTAAAGCCGATATAGCTCTAACTTATTTGGATTATTACAGATTAAACAGCCCTGAAATCGGAGAATCTTATTCAAATTTTAATAAAGGATTACTCTATGGCTGGCCACGAAGCTACAAAGGCTTGGATTATTATACTTATGCAAATGAAGACGGCTCTATGTACGACTGGGGCGCATTAAACTACTCTTCAGTATTTCCATATATGTATAGTACTACTTTCTGGTCTTTCTATAATAATAATACTACTCTCGATAGAAATAAAGTCTTCGGCTCTGCCCGCTTGTTGTATGACGTTACAGATTGGCTCTCGGTAGTAGGTAAAGTAGGTATAGATTTTGGTCTCGACCAATCTCGCAGCAAAAATAAACCCACAGAATCTGACGGCGTTTCCGGCGGTAGCGTATCTTCCAGATTGTCAAAAAATTACACCTTGGATGCAGATTTCCTAGTTACCTTACATCAAGAAAAAATATTTGGCTCTAAACTGAATTTTAGATTGTCGGGCGGCGCAGAAACTCTTTATCGTAATGATTATAATTTGTATGCCGGCTCCGGCTCAAATTGGATTTATCCATACCTTTATACTATAACTAATTATAGTGAATACATCAACAGCAGTGCTGCAACAGAGTCTTTCTACGAAAAAAAGGTTAATTCTGTTTATGGATTTTTATTCTTGGGTTACGACAATTTCTTGTTTTTAGATATAACCGGCAGAAACGACTGGTCATCTACACTTCCATCTTCTAATAACAGCTATTTTTATCCGTCTGCAACAGTAAGTTTTATTCCTACGGAAGTATTTCACGGCAATTGGGGACCTGTCAGCTTCTTAAAATTTAGAGGCTCCGTTGCTATGACGGCGAGTGATGATGAACCGTATAAACTTGATTTTACATATAATAACGGCAGCTTCGGCGGTCAGCCGTCCTCTTCACTGCCTTCCTTAGTCCCGCCATTAGAATTAAAACCTCAACGCCAACGCTCCTACGAAGCAGGTATGAACATAGGGTTTAAAGAAAAATTCGATGTGGATTTGACTTATTATTATATCTACGCATGGGACCAAATTCTTGATGCTCCGCTTGCCGGCTCTTCAGGTGCAAGCTATGTGCGTACTAATTCCGGCGTGGTAACTAACAGCGGTATAGAAGCAGTCTTCAATTATAAAATAGTCGAGAAAAAAGATTTCTTCGCTGAAGTTGGTTTGAATTTAGCCCGTAACCGTAATAAAATTGTAGACCTCGGCGGTTCAAGTATGTTCATCCTTAGCAGTTTGTGGGGCGACAACGGTCCGTCTATCGCCGTCAAAGAAGGTGAATACTACGGAACTATTTACGGATGGGATTATGTTTATTCTTATACCGATTCAGACGGTAATACCGTAGGTCCTTTCTATGATGATAGCGGTAATCCTTTACCTATGGTCAACGATGCCGGCACAGAGTATCTTTATACAGATACAAAAGTCGCTGTCGGTAATTCGGCTCCATGGCTCACCGGAGGTATCAACTTCCTCGTAGGCTATAAAGGTTTCACACTTTCAGGCTTGATAGATGCTAAAATCGGCGGACAAATATATTGCGGCTCTTATGTTATATCAATGCAAACAGGACAAAGCCCCGAAACTTTGTACGAAAGAGACGGCAACGGCTTGCCTTATTATGATGAAGATGGAAACTTTATTGGTAACTACGGCGTTATCCTCGATGGTGTACATACAGATGGTACAACTAATGAGGAAATTGTACACTATTATTATAAATATATGCCTAATATGGGTGGTTGGGGACATTTTCTTACAACACCGGGAATCTTGGAAAATACATGGATTAAAATGCGTGAAATAACACTTAATTATACTTTCCCGAAAAAAATCTTAGATAAACAAAAAATAAAAGTATTCCAAGGTTTACAACTCTCTCTCTCAGGTCGTGATTTATTCTATTTCTATAAAACTTTACCTGATAATATTAATCCGGAAGGAACTATTGGCTCCGGAAATGCTCAAGGTCTTGAATATGCCTCTTACCCGGGCTGCAGGTCTTTCCAATTCACAATTAAAGCAAGTTTCTAATCCTTAATTATTGATACCATGAAGAAAATATTTTATATATCCTTGTTTGTGATTGTACTTTCTCAGCTGACTTCATGTACTGCCGGCTTTGAAGAAATGAACGTTAATCCTACTACTCCGGTTGGAACGGAAATCCCTTACCTCTTTACAAATGTTATCTCTTCTTTGAGAGTTAATGGCAATGAACAACTTTATGTCTATAACGAAATCTTTTATCCTGAATCGGAACTTGGAGCTCTTATCGCTGAAGGTTGGTCTAATTATACTATAGGCATTGCTGTGATGTGGTCATCGTACTATTCTTCTTTAGCTAATGTGAGAGATATAGAACAACGTCTTGATGATTATTGCTCAGAACAAAATGACTCCGAAATATGCGATAATGTTAAAGCTATGTTGCTGATACTCACAGCGTATAAAACTTTTAAGGTTACAGATGTTTTTGGTGACATTCCTTTTTCTCAAGCCGGTAAAGTTTGGCTTGAAACAAATAATGAAGAATACAGAAAACCTAAGTTCGATAGTCAGGAGGATATCTATAAATCTTTACTTGACAGCTTGGTGTGGGCAAGAGATTTTATGACAGCAAATGCAGCGACTACAACTCTTGGTAACGATTTTTATCCTATTACCTCTGCTGATGTCTTATTTTATGGCAGCGCAGATAAATGGGCGAGATTTGCAAACTCTTTAATACTTCGTCATGGATTGAGAATGTATGATGCAGACCCTGATTTTGCTAAGCCTTTGTTAGTAGAAGCTTATAATAAACCGGTTATAGATGATTATTACCCGGGTTATGGCGGCGTGTGCTTGTGGCCTAATACACTTGGTATTACTTTTGACCACCATTGGGCTTTTAGAGAACATAAAAATCTGCGTATGGGTGAAACCGTGTTTAGTCGCCTGTCTACTACCGATTCTACTGATGGTAGCGGTATCTTCGACTATAGAACTTATGTCTTTTTCGATACTAATCATCCTATTAAAAGTGATACACTTTGTCCT
>JALNXP010000030.1 GCA_023230285.1 Bacteroidales bacterium
TATTTCTGGAACAGGAAAACGACATCTCCCTTCTCATTGCTTCTCCTTCATATCTTTTGACGGATGCGAAAACCCTCGTATATGAAATACGAAAGGAGCGTATCGATGTTCCGATTCTGCTTGTCCTTGATGGTAAGACGCCGGACGATATGGAATATTTGGCTGATGTGGAACCGGTGGACTTGCTTCATCGTCCGCTGGATCAGGGGGCGAGGCTTACCGAATTTGGTGTGTTTCTTTCACTTGGTCCTTTGGGTCCGAAATTGAGGGAATGTTGTTCCTCTGGGATAGAATGGCGGAACAAGGATTTGTTTTGCAGGATGTTTCCCTATGATGGCACGGTTGATGTGATCATGAATCTTTTTGGATCGGACAACAAGAATCTTGCCGCCCATCTGTCCAGAACCGCGACGATGATGCGTATTCTTGCAAGTCAGGTCGCTTCTCTTAGGATACATGGATACGAAATATCTTCTTCCGAACTTGAAGACATGGTGCGGGGGGCTCCTTTCCATGATATAGGGAAAATATGCATTCCTTTGCCTATCCTGAACAAACCGGGGAAACTTACCGCGGATGAATTTGAAGTGATCAAGCATCATGTTGTCTGCGGTGCGGCGATAGTACAGTTCCTTCCCGCGGAATCCGTATACGCACGTAGGGCTCTCACGGTTGCGAGGGAAATTATTCTCGGATATCATGAGCGCTATGACGGCAAAGGATATCCCTATGGGTTGAAAAAAGGCTCCATCCCATTGGGGGGGAGGTTGATGGCCATCATCGATGTTTACGATGCGCTTACCAGCGAACGGCCATACAAGCATGCGCTTCCTCACGAAGAGGCGGTGGAAATCATTAAGGAAGAACGCGGCACGCATTTCGATCCAATCGTTACCGACGCCTTCCTTGACACGCAAAACAAGATACAAAAGATTTCAGAGCACTACAAACCTTTCGAAGTCGAGGATCTCTTTTACTGACGTACGGCGATACGAAGGTTCCTTGAGCGAAGGGTACGCTTGGTCCCACGTCGCGAGAGATCGGGGAGAGGGAAGCCGTCCCTTTTACAAGGGATGGTAAAAAAGCCGGAGATCTTCCCATGATCCATCGGCATGCCGATATCCATCCTTCAGTATGCCGATGCTTCTGAACCCCAATTTTGCATAGAGACGCAACGCCGGTTTGTTCGAGGATAGAACGGCGTTGAATTGCAGATTGTGGAAGCCGAGTTCCTTTGCTTTGTTAAGGGAATCGCGTACAAGTGTTTCACCGATATGTCTGCCTCGCAAACCGTTTTTGACGGCGTAACTTGCATTGGCGTTTTTTCCTAGATGGCCTGTACCGTTGGGATGCAGAATGTACAAACCGACGACTTGTCCGTCTTCCTCCGCCACCGCACTCCAGTTTTGACTCGAGAAAAATACGTTTGCTGCCTTTTCGTCCAACGGGTCCGTTTGGGGAAAGGCATTGTCGGCTTTGACGACCTCGTTCCAGATAGCAGCCATCGACGGGATGTCCTCTTTTCGGAATCCTCTGATCGTCATGGGCGTCCCTTTTCCCATCGGTCGAACCACCATGCGACGGAACGGTTCATTTCTTTCATGAAGGACGTGATGTACTTTTTTTCGTAATAGTAGTCGGCTAACGTCCCCGCGTTGCCGTACGGGAGCCGATTGACGGCATGCGCTTGTCTTTCTTGTCCGTTGAACGCGGACTCAAGCGCTTCCTTGCTTCGTAGCTGGTACTGGTCCGTCATGAACATATCCGTGGCGGGACAACGTGCAGAAAGTTTCCCAACGGGCGTATCGTGTTTGTACCCCATGATGACCATGCAGGACGGCATGGTGTAACGGGGAAGGTTCAGTAGTTTCTGCATCGCCTCTCCGTTTTCCAGGACGTCCCCGATGTAGCAGGATCCGATGCCGAGGCTCTCTGCCATGACCACACCGCTCTGGCATGCGATGATGGAATCCTGAAGCGCGAGATGAAGCTCTCCGAGTCCCGGTTCTCGCCATGGTTTGCCGCTCTTCTGCGGGCAGTCTTCGGCGCGGTAATAATCAAACCATTTCTGAAAGTCGGCGATGAACACCAAGCACATCGGAGCGCGTGCGATCATATCCTGATGGTCGCACAAGACGGAAAGTTGCCGTTTCACTTCGGCATCCTGCACGTCGATGACGGAATACAGGGCCATGTTTCCTGCCGTCGGAGCACGGAGGATCGCTTGGAAAATGCTTTCCTTGTCTTCGTTGCTTATCGGTTTGTCCTGATATGCCCTTACGCTTCTTCTCTGGAGAAGCGCTTCTCTGACGTTTTTCGTAATCATAATTTCATGATATACAAATCGGCTCGTTTTGACTATGATGGAAAGCGTATATGAAAAGCGTCCGTGCATATCGATACAGATGGCTTATTCTACTTGCTCTTGTCCTGCTTGTGTTCGCCGTAGAGATCCAATGGATGGCGCTGTCCCCGATCGGAAGGATCACCAGCAAGTTTTACGGAAGCCCGTGGAACCAAAGCAGATATTCCATTGTCGACTTGATGTCGATCATTTATATGGGCGGGTTCATTGTGTTTGCGATTCCCGCCTCCTTTCTGATCCACAAGACGGGCATTACGTATTCACTTCGTATCGCCTCCCTTTTGGTGATCGTGGGAAGCCTGATGAAAATCATCAAAGTCCGTTCCCCATCGTTTCTCTTGGTCAGTCAGGCGATCATGTCGTTCTCACAGGCGATTATCCTCAGTATGGCGACGGTGACCGTCGCCCGTTGGTTCCCCATCAGGGAACGGGGAATGGCTGTTGGAATCGTTTCCGCATGCCAGTACATCGCTCTTGCCTTTGACATGGTCTTTTCTCCGTTTTTGATGAGCGGTGGTTCGTTTCCCCGTCTTATCGCCATATACAGCGCAATTTCCAGCGGCTTCGCCATCATCGGGGCTTTGCTGATCAAGGAAAATCCGCCGACGCCATCTTCACTGATCGAACCGGCGGACGAGTCGTATCTAAAAGCAAGTCTGACCATTGGGAGAATCAATTCGTTGCGCGGTATGATTACCGTCTTTTCCGTAACGTGGGGCGTTCTTATGGTGATGTTGGTCAAAATCGATTTCATCGCGGCGGAGTTGAATCTTGGTTCGACCGCATGGTTTGCTCTGGCGCTGATCCTCTCAGGGGCGATCGGGGCGTTCATTCTGCCGGCCATCTCCGATGCCATAAAAAAGCGAAAAGTATTGTTTGTCGGGTGCCTCGGTCTGAGCCTGCCGGGGATGCTCCTGCTCTTTTTTTCCAAAAACAGGGGAATGTCGTACGCCGGGGCGGTCATTTTCGGGTTTTTCGCATTCAGTGCCATTCCGATCGGCCTTCAGTACGCCGCGGAACTTGGCTTTCCCAATCCTGAGGAGATTGTCCAAAGTCATATGGTGTTTTTCTCTCAGGGACTCGGCGCCTTGATTTTGTTGCTCACTATGAGCGGTTCCATTTGGGAGTTCCGTCATTTGCTTTCGTTCTTCATCGCCTTGCTTCTCGGTTGCTTCATCGGTTCGACATTCTTGGACGAGAGCAAGATGATCATTACCGAAGATGAACGGTTGGACAAAGAGATCAATCGGGAAATCGTCCAGAACGAATAACTTTCCTCATACGCAACAAATTCGCAACTTTTTGTAAAGCACAGGGGACGTGTGTTGCATTGGAGATGTTCTTGACCGCTCTCCGATCGTTCGGGATTCGGAGAATATGAATGTTTCCATAAATGGTGCTTCTGCGCCGATCAACGTAATTTCCGGCGGATGCCGTAAGTTACGAAAAAGTCCTGCGAGAAACCGCAGGACTTTTCGAGTATCCAAGTAAATAGGATTAGTCTTCTCTCACGACAAAATCAGATTTGGAAGCTCCGCAAAGGGGGCAGATCCAATCATCAGGAAGATCCTCAAACGCCGTTCCCGGCTTGATGCCATTTTCCGGATCGCCCATAGCGGGATCATACACGTAACCGCACATGCTACATTCGTACTTCTTCATGGTAGTACCTCCTTCTCAAAGATAAACTGGAACGGGGAAAGAGACAAGAAGGATATCAGGCTTTTGATTCATAGACCGCAAGAATATCTTTGAGAAGACAACAAAATTTCTTTCGGTAACTGGTTGGTTCGAGAATTTCGACGCTGGGACCGCACTGGATGATTTTCAGCGTAAGCATGAAGGAGTTCTCAACGGAGAAAGAGACGATTTGGTACCCATCGTACTTTTCGATTTTTTCCGGACTGTGATCAAGATCGCGAAAGACGTTCAGGGCGCTGGATTCGTTGATTTTCAATTTTAGTGAAAGAGTGTCCGCGCTTGAATATTCCGTGGTCTTTGCGGGAATTTTGAATGGTTTTAGGTTGTCGGGGATCGTATACGTCTCGTCAAGGATCGTCGCTCCTACGATGGTGGTGATGTCGATGGTGACGATTTCCTGCGTATGCCGGAGCCGGCCGGTGACGGAGATGGGGTTACGCCGGTTTTCCTCGTCTTCCCTAAAACCAATGAAATAGGGTGCGAGTTCCGTCTCGTTCCCGTCTTTCTGGGTAATCTTTACGATGCGTCCCGACACCCAACTGTCGATCAGAACTTCGAGGACGGAATTGAACTGACCGTTCCCTTTTTTCTGCTGTACCTGTTTGTCGATTTGTTCGGCAAGCATGATGATGTTATTGCTGACCTTCGGTGCGTAGGAACGCATGTTCATGGCGATCTTCCGCAGTCCCGAGGCGAGATGGGGGTTTTGGAACTCGCTGTTCTGAGCAAGCACTTCGGCGCTCATGTTGAACGCCAGGCTTTCGTAAATAGAAAGATCCAGATTGGAAGTGTCGTTCTCTGTCTCCCGGATTTTGATGAGGTTGTTGTCTTCGTAAATGTCCACATGATCTTTCAGTTCGTCCACATATCTGCTGATGGTCGACCTATGGACGCCAAGCCTCCGGGCGATTTCCGCACGACGCAATCCTTCCGGATGGCTGTGCAGGAGCAATTCCAGTTGAGCTACGCGTTCCCCTTTCATCTTCATTCCCTTTTTTTCTTGCAACTAATTGCAACATATCGTATACCATGATTGTTACTGATGCAAGAAAAAAGCAACAGAAGGGGACGTATGGACGACAAGAGATTGGAACAAATCGAAACGAAGCTCGCCTATATGGAACGAACCGTGGTTGAGCTCAACGAAGTGATCGCCGACCAGACGAAAGAACTGGGTATCCTTCAGAACCAAGTGGACAAACTCAAGGAGAAAATTGCCGATATGATGACGGATGAGATGGAAGACCGTCCTTCCATGCGACCTCCTCATTATTGAGATTCTATGGAAATGAAGCCTTTGTTTTTTCGCTTGATTTCCTTTTTCTCCCGTTTAAGATTCTGTTCGTATTGTTTCCGTGTCTGGAGCGTTACCTGTCCCACCGGTCTGCCGGAAACGAATTGAGAGATTGCGCACATCGCCTCGTCCGTTCCCGAGGCGAGCGGATAGCGGATGAATCCGTGGACGGCTCCTTTCACTTCCAGATAATTCACCGGGGTGTCCGCCGCCTTGAGCGCGTCGGCGTACAGTTTCGCATCATCCTTGAGCGGGTCGTACTCGGCTGAGATGATCAAAGTTTCGGGGAGCCGGGATTGATCCAGCCCGAGGAGCGGGGAAAAATTCGGGTTCAACGTATCTTTCGGTTCCTTGGCGTATTTGGATATGTAGAAAGCCATCTGCCGATCCGTCAATGTGGGGGAATCCTTGTACTGTTCGTAACTGTCCGTGCGCATCCTTCCGTCGGTGATGGGACAAATGAGGAGTTGACCTGCGAGAGGGGGTCCCTTGCGATCTCGTGCCAAGCGAGAAACCACTGCGGCAAGGTTTCCCCCCGCGCAGTCTCCGAGGAGATACATCCTGTCGGGATCGATTTTCCAATACCGGCATCCCGCAGCCGCCCAAAGCAGGGTGGAATAACAGTCCTCGACCGCCGTGGGGAACTTGAATTTCGGTGCCAGACGATAGTCGACGGAAAGAACCGGCGCATGGAGACTGTCGGAGAGGCGGGCGCAGAAATTGTTGTACAACGCCATGTTCCCGAATACCCAACCGCCGCCGTGGAAAAAGACGATCAAGGGAGTGGCATCGCTCATATCGCGGATGCCACGTTTACGGAAGTAATACCCGGTGACCGCTCCGTTGGCAACGGGGATGATGAACGTTTCTGTCTCGATGTTGCTGGGATACTTGCCGAGGATATTTCTGTACGCACGGCTTATCGAGACGCTGGAGTTGAGTTCGTCGATCCTCTCCTGAGTGATTGTGGCGGGATCGAACGAAGATTCCTTATTCATATGGTAAACAAGTCTCTTCATTGCCGAAGAGAGGAGATATTTCGTCATAGTAGCTCTCATGGTATTCCATCATTGGCTTGCACGCAAGAGTTTTGCTTTCTCTTATGTATACAGACTTTCTTTGGGGATCAGAACCCCTTCATGGGATTTGACGATGCATTCGAGAAGCCGTTCCAGCCGGGGACGGTTGAACCGCTGGATGATAACGAACGGAATATTCATCAATACGATGTATAGCAAGAGGAAAAACAAACCAGGGACATAAGGTTCGTGCATCAGAACGAGGATACCTAAGAAAAATGCGATGCCATGGCACATCTCGGCTCGTACTGTTTCAAGGATGAAGATGTACAAATACATCGGGTCGGATTTGTTCATTCTCGTCTTGCGGAATTGATTCGGAGAGGTGTCTCCCATTTCCGGAAGCCTGTCCTTCCACTTCTTGACATCAAAGAACTGTTGGTATACGTCGCCGTCCTTCTCCCACAAATGACTGTGGAGAATGCGTCTCCATCGTTCCAGGCGCCGTTCGTTCATATGGTCGACGATCAACGAAGCGACGAACTGGGTGAGAACAATGGAACAGAATACCTGTAGCGATGGCTTGATGAATACCAGAAAATCCTTCACGTACAGTTCCTCTCCATAAAAACTATATAGGAAACACAATGATCTGGCAACTTGCGGGGACAAGATGTTTTTCTTATGATAAGGTTATGCGACGAACGGAAGAATTGGTGCACGAGGCGTATTACGTCCATAACTGGAACTGCGCCCGCACTGCATTGCTTGCACTTGGTGATGCTTTTGGAGTTTCCATCGGTGCGCAATTGTGGAATGCGGCCGTCGGGATGCATGGTGCGGGAGGGCATCGCGACCAGTGCGGTCTTGTTGAAGGTTCATTGTTGTTCCTCGGCCTGTATTATTCGGAAAGGGGATGGGACGAGAAGCGGATCGTCACTCTGTGCAATCAATACGCCGAAGCTTTTGTCAGGGAATTCGGGTCGCTTCGTTGCCGTGAACTCAGGCCCGGCGGGTTCTCCGATCACGATCCTCCGCATCTGTGCGAGAACCTCACCGTTCGGGCCATCAACTTTGCGAAAACGTTCATTGAGAAGCAAACCCCTTGAAATTATGAGCGTTTCCCTGTATATGTAGTTACGTTAGTCTTCATGGGGCTGTAGCTCAGTTGGTAGAGCGTCAGGTTCGCAATCTGATTGTCATCGGTTCGATTCCGACCAGCTCCAAAGATCCATATTTTTAATGCAGAGAACTGTTTATTGACGGATTTTTAGATTCATCAATAAACAGGAAAGTGCGGATGAGTCTGCGTCAACCAAAAGTTACCTAAGGAAAGCGAAACGAGATTTTTTGCCATGGGAGTTGCCTGTGACCAAATTTCCCTTGTCCGAAAGGAAGGGGAAAGCTACCGTTTCCCGCTCAGCATCAACAGGATCGCGAAGAAGACGGGAGAGAGGGAAACTCTCAGAGAACGGAACAAACCGATGGCCTATGCCATCGCGACGAAAGCGGCGCTTTCCGGATTTGACAGATCCGTGGCCGGAGAGCGGCAGATGCTTGACGAATATGTGGAGAAGTTCTGGGATTTCGATGACTCCGCATATATCGACAGGAAAAACAAGGCGAAGAAAGGGTCGGTCAACCGGGACTGCGTCGAGGCGATTGCCCGGTTCTTCCGTCTCCACGTGAAGCCCCTGCTCCGGAAGAACTTCCGTCTCGATGACCTGAAGGTCAGAGACGTGCAGGGGATCCAGGACAGCCTCCTGAAGAACGGTGAACTTTCCAACAAGACGATCAACGACTGCATCCTGTCCGTCGCGAAACCCTATCATGAGGCGTTGCGCCTCGAGCTTGTCACTTCCAATCCCTTCGACAGGGTTCTGAAGCTTCCGCTCAACACCAAGGAACGGGGAATCCCGACAAGGACGGAATTGGAAAAAACGTTGGAAATACTCCATCCGGGAAAAGGCGAGGGCCAAGCTTGGGTTGGAGAATTCGGGCTTCAGGAAAGGCGCATGGTGCACCTTGGGATGCTACAACGACTGGCTCGACCGATTCTGCCGGGACGGGAAGCTTGACTTGGACAGCCTATCCAGGGAGTTCTCCGAAATCCAGGGCAAGCTGGAATCTTTCGCGGATGGCTATTGGCAGGCGTGATCTCACTCCTCATACGTTATGAGGTCCTGGACGTCGCTTAAGTCCAACTGTTTCATGATCCTGGGGAGATGGTACCCGTCAGGGGTTGAGTCCCCGCCTTCCCGTTTCTGATAGGTGCGGACCGCCGAACCGATTGACAAAAAAGGTGATATTCATGGTTTGCAGTAAATACCATGACATCAATAGTCCAGTGATTTTTATTTCCTCCGAAGATTATCAATATCGGTTCTGAACACTTTATTTCTGTAGTTCTTGCAAATGCATGCATCTGTTTTTTATCGGCAGAACTTGGACAAGGAGAACTGTTTGGATGGAAGTGCCATTCTCCGATGTAGTAATCTCCTCTTCTATGTGCTTTCTCCAACAGTTTCCTTAGATTTTTCGCACCTCTGAAAAAATCTGCCTTTCGCCTTATGGAATCACTTGGCGGATTGGAAAGCTCGTTCACAAAAGCGGAATGTTCATCTTCATAATGGCCGATGATTATCCCCCCGGTTTCTTTGATCCCTGCTTCCTCGCAGAGATGCTCTGCATGCCGGAGGGTTCTTTCCGCTATTCTGACACAATAATAATGGTCCGTGTCGCAAAAGAAGGCATTAGTCATTGGAGGCAACCTTTTCGTACCCTTCAAACGCATCATCCCTCATTTTCTTTTCAAAAATGGATATTTGATACTCTTGGCATTCATTTGCAACATAGGAATCGACAAGCATACAGGATGTCGAAGAAGCGAACAGGATGCTATCGTAACGGGCGGGAAAGGTCGGAGACCAGCATCCCGTCCCATTTCTTGGCAGCTTCAGTTCGTCAACAATTTTGTTATTCTGTTTTAAATAGGGGGTAATCTTCTTAGTATAGGCTTCAAAATTACACTTTTCCCCTCTTTGGATAGCCATGAATAAATGAGAGGCGTTGATGTCGACAGATACGATAACCACAACAGCTTTTACCTTAAATTTTTGGTTTGACAGGCCAACAAGTACATCATTGGAACTGGTACAATCCAATATGACATCATACACTGACAAATCCATTGTAGGTTTGTCACCACAAAACCCGATGTTTTGCTTGACGTATGTAACGACAATATTGGGATTGATTTGTGTGAGCCGGTTGGCAACTTCTTGAGCCTTGTTTAGCCCTATGCTGGACAGGCCCAGGACATGCCGGGACATATTGCCTATTTCGACAGTATCACCATCCACGATCACCATCTCCCTGCAGCCGCCCCTTGCTAGTATCTCCGCTATGGAAGAACCAATACAGCCGGCACCCAAGATAATGATTTTCATGCCACACAATTGATTACAGAATTTCCCTCTTTGATTGATTTCATCAGGGTTCCAGTTTTCAGAAGGGATCCAATTGATTTTTGCAGCAGTTCCCAAAGCATGTTTCTGATCATATACTTGTCGGCCTAGTTCATTGGCTCTGAAACCTTTTTCATGATCTTCTTTTCTTGCCAGGCCGTTCAAATGGATTGCTTTCCAAAAAATGAGTCGTTTCTCCTCTCCAATAACTTCAGGGATGGGAAAACCCAACAGAAGGAAGTGCGGTTCCCCGTCACGGATAAATGAAATCAGTTCGAAAAAAACATTGAGATCAATATTGTTTTTTTCCAAGACACTAAAAAGATCTCCCCATGAATAAGGGACTTCCCAGTTCCTCAAGACTGGCATCTCATCCAAACGTATCCATATCGCAATAGCGTCATGCTTGTCATCGTGCTTGTCATACATTGGATAGTTTCCCCAATGAACAGTATGGATAACCGTACCATGTTCATGAGAACTGAAACTATAAACAAAACTTACAAAAACATTGTTATCACAGCGGCGTACTATGGCTGTGCCACAATTGTGCTTGATTTTTTTCCACGTTTGGAAAGTCTGGTCGTTTTCCGAAAAAACAAATTTCTGATAATCCAATTCTCTAGGGCTGGTCATGGGGAAATCAGGCAATTCGAACGCTTCCCCCTTATGAACCAAAGTACCGGATGCTGCGCTGACTATCCATTCTTTTGCTCTGGTGATATAAAACCGGAATTTGTCTTCAAATACACTTGGCAGAAGATTTCCGGCATCCAACATGTTGTAATCCAAGCATAATCGGCCATTTTTCCATAATGATTTCCCATCCCAGTCATTATAATTCTGATGATGGAATGTTGATGTCATTCCTCCCTCTTTTGCGGGAAAGACACTTATTCTCCACTCTCCCTGCACACAGACATACCAGTACGATTGCCGGGGGATATCGTTCGAGACGACATCCAGCGAAAACCGGAGAAGAAGGAACCAGCAGTCACGGTTCTCGTCGAACTGCCAGTCCTTTTCAATTCTTGCGAAATCAAATCCATCAACACATCTTCTCGCAACTTTCAGTATCTGCAAGGTTTCATCATTTTTTTTCATTCTCAGGAAAACCTTCCCGTCGGCACCTCAGGTGTATAGTGATCACCGGATGAGAAACCTGGGGTGTTTTGTTTGGGCCTGGTTTTCTCTGGGAACTCCATTCCGAATAGTTCCCTCCATAAATCGACACTGTCATAAATGTCCTCAGCATCGTAAGCCCTTCTCGCAAGTTTTGCGCCATTGATGACCTGATTGTAGAAGTATTCATACTCGGAGGTGCTCAACCTTTTAAAAACATCATGTTCCGGGACTCCATGATCCGAGAGATATGGTTTCACGGGATATTGCTGTACGATTGTTTCAAAAACGGAAACGACACCCTTTGCAACAGAGTCAATCCCATCAGGGCAACAGAAACCGACAAAGTGTTCCAAAGGATAACTTTTGGGATGTCTCTCGCCCTTGCTGATGTTTCGCCACCACCATTTCATGGATTTCACCACTGAAAGATAGAAATAATTGCATTTCCTGTTTTTTTCTATTGTCCAGTCAATCTGGGCTATGGGATTTGTTCGTTCCCATGTATTGGCTTCCCGATCGGGGATGAGCAAAGCTTCTGCGGGATGAAGACTTTCATTCATATTATTCTTCGCAGAGAAATTGACATAATCTTCATCGGAAGCCATCAATTTGCTTTCCAACAATCTTTTTTTGCCTTCGTTGCTCATCATTGCAGTGGGTACCAAATCAAGATCGACCCTGCCCAATTTTAGACCTAGGGATCGTCCTTGTATCTGGTATTTTCCGGGATAGTACTTCTCCAGAAATGGAACGAATCTGTGCAATGCCTGATTTGGAGTACATGCTTCATGATTGATGTTCGTTACGAGGACAACGTCAATATCAGCAGTCTTGCCAACCATAGGCCTCACGCCTGTATTTCTTTTGTAACTGCCTTGGAGAAATGAAGCTACTATCATTTTTTTTGTATCATCATCATGTTGCAAATTATCTTTCAACTCATGATGAGCCTTTTTCAGTGCCTCTTTGTCAGAAGAGGAAAGATTGATTGAGGAAATGAAATCTTCAAAATAAGTCATACATTCCATAAATAATCTCCTAAAATCTTTTTTCGAATGCCTGTTGATACTCAAACGTGGATTGATACAAGTATTCGTAGAGGCAACAGGTACCAAGTCCTTTCGAATTTTGGCCGAAGCGAAACATGAAGGTGTTTGGGGCTGAAGCGAAAATGTGCAATCTCGCTCGCTTCTCTTTTTGATTTCTAAGGCTGTTGACACGGGTCCCCAGATAGGAAGCCATCATGTTGCATTGAGTCCCATCCAAAATCGAGCAGGAGCCAATTTCGCTGTTTTTGGGTTTGACCAGGATTGTTTTGCCATAACCAATGCCGCTTTCTGAAAGGTAATTCATTACATCTGTTTTTATGTCCCTGGTCAAACTGATGATGAGGATAGTATCATCCGAATCGCCATTTCCTTCTTCCTCTGAAATATCCAGCTCTTCGTTCTTGGCGTTCTTGCTAAGAATGGCATCCCATGGAACTTGCTTGCTGGATGTACGTTGCATGGGAACGATATCATATGGGGATGTCGAATCCAACTGGGCCCCCACAAGGAAGGAGAGCGAGAGTCCGACACTGAAATACAGCTGATATTTTTCCGTTATTGGAAGTGATTCGAAAAAGGACACAACATCAGGGATGACATCATGCTCCCATGAATACCCCTTCTTTAAAACATGCCCGTCTTCTTCAAAGAATTTGCGAAGGTCCAAAGTCCTGTAAACGGTACCCGGTATTAACGAGTCTCCTGAATGCCGTGATACTGATTTCAAGTTGATGGCTTTTCGTTCGACAGGTAAAGAATGGAAAACTGAGTTCACATATTCAAGCAGTTTCTCTTCAAATTGGCAACGGGCGATCCTTTCTGACGTTATTGAGGAATCCATTCCCTTGGAAACCAGAACATCGCACATGGCGTCACAGGCCAGAGCATCAATGGCCACGTTTTTCTCACAGAGAAAATGATGAAGCTTTTGGTACATTGTTGCTTTCAGAGCATCTTGATTGAAGGGATAAATTCTTATGGTTACACCCTTAATGATAATTGAGTTCCCTTGTTGTGTGCTTTCATCAAGTTTGTCCGTGTAATTGCCTATGAGGACAAGTTCTTTTTCGAATTTGGCATCTGTGGTCTTGTTCAACTCGTCACACCATTCGGAAACTTTTTTTAGGCCAAATGGATTGCATGAAGATTTGACCTGAATGACTTTTGATTGGCCTTTGTATTGAGTTTTGACATCTACCTTGTCGCCATCGGTATCTGGCTCGATTGTTATTGCGTCCCAGTTTGGCTCAGAAAGCAAATCGAAAACCGCCACATATGTCTGGTACAGATATCCTCGGGCACCTTGAGAACCTCCCATCTTACCTCCTCGTCTTTGGCTGCTGGAATATCGTGTCCAGTTTGTTCACACAATCATCGCACTTTGCCTTGAAACCACATTTGCTGCACATTTCCAGGCTTTTCAGGAGCGTGCTCACTTCGGAAAAGGATCTGTTCGCAAAATTGGAAGGGTTCAGGTCTCCCTTTAGTATCTTTTCGGAATTCTCCATCGCCCTGTTGATGTTTCCCGTGGATTCAAGTTTCCTGAAAAACTGTTTGCCCTGCATATAGTCCCGGGATTTGTCATAGTCCGGATAGTATTTCCTCAATGCGGGCAGAAGGTCTGCATACGTCGCATAGTACTTCCGAAGGGGGCGTTCCCAGAGATACAGAAGAAACCAGAACTCGATGCACGGATTGCTTGTTATCGGGATCAGTTTTCCATCAAGGGAATGACAGGCATTGATGAATTCCTCTTGCTTGTTCTGTGCCACGATGGTATCCACATCGACAACGCAGAAAACGAAGTCATACCCTGAAGATAGGAGTTTCTTCGCATGAGCAAACACAGTCCGATAGTCGGAATGCTTTGGCAAATCCGGCCTAAGTTCAAAAGGGTAGCGGCGGTCTGTCCTGATGTAATCAAAGTACAGCCATTCTGACATTCCTTCGCCCACTATCGCTATCGCCTTAGTTACTTTTCTTTTCTGCCGTTTCAATATGCTCTCCTTCCAAAAGCGGACTTCCCAGTATCGGCATGGCCCCCAGTTTTCCGGCACGGTAAAAATTGCTGACGCTGACATTCTTGTGCAGCTGGAAATCCTGTGCGCTGTAATACTCCGATGAGCCATCTTCTTTTTTCTCGCAGAACCATATCATGTCATTTCTCATGTAATCCAGATCCATGAGCCCTTGATTATGAGTCGAGCAGAACAACTGAGACTGGGATGAGTTCATCAAGAACATCTTCAAGAACTGGTTCACAAGAGAGGGGTGAAGAGAAGCTTCGATTTCATCGATGGCGACAAAACGGGATTTGAGGATAAGGGCTTTCAGCACCCCGCCCAGACCAAAGAACCTCTTGGTGCCAAGTGATTCTTCTTCTGAATCGATCTCGAACTCACCAATGCTGTTCTTATGGACAAACAAAAGCTGTCTTTGTTTCATGACCTTGTCTTTTTTCAGTTTTTCAATTACAGCAGAAGGAGCGCCGAACGTCTCAAACTGTTTTATATCCGCTTCTTCCACAGGGACATCCAGTTCTTTTATCTCCAAATCGTTTATCTGGAAATCCGCCCGTTTCATCAGGTCGACATAGAAATCCTTCTGTGTCCTGTCGTTGCAGAGCCGCTGGAAACTCCACTGCTTGAGAACCGCATCAGGAGTGACAAGCGGCATGATCCCGTCTCTGAAATAGCTGACGACCTTCTCGAT
>JALNXP010000266.1 GCA_023230285.1 Bacteroidales bacterium
ACGCTTTGGTGATTGGGAAATGGATACTTGACACACAGATATTTTTTGCTCACCCTTATTCTTCATGGGAAAAAGGAGCCATTGAAAATATGAATAAACTGATACGTCCGGCTACCAAGCTATTGTTCCTGACGGAACAAAGCATGTTTATGGAAAAAATTGCTGTTTATCAATTACAAACAAGCGACCCATACAAACATGCGACCCCTTCGGGGTCGTTGGCAGCTGTGTCATAAATTTCAGGCTATAGATATGCGACCCCTTCGGGGTCATGTCAAAGGATTTATAAGCTGACAAGGCAAACCAGAAATTGTTGCAAAGCAACAATGCAGACCCGCCTTGGCTGATGTGGTTGTGACGCAGCGGAAGACTTTTTTGTTACTTTTTTAGTCATAAAAAAGTAAAGGAAGAAAAAACAGAAAAACAATATATGCAAATAAACATCTTGATTATAAACACTTTAAAATCAAATGCAACTAATGCAAATTTGACATAATATCAAAAAAATCAAAAATTACACCTTTAAATCTATATTTCTCAACTCTTTATTGTATTTTTGCAATGCTACTTGAATCTACGGAATAATCTACCAACATAAATTTTCTGATATTAAACCTCTAATCTGCAAAAAAATAATTAACTTTGCAATTTAATTGATATGCCATAGTGATGATTTGTATCGAAAAAGTCTTATAGAAATGAAGAAAATTAGTTTGTTGCTCCTTCTGTTATTAGTCTCATCGCATTCTTTTTCTCAATCCGAATTCATGACCCTCGATTCATGCTTTTCTCTTCTTGAAAAGAATTATCCGGCATCAAAGAAAATAGAACTGCTGCAAAATGAAAAGCGACTTGCTGTTGATAATGTGAAAAAAGAGTATTTACCTTCTTTCGATATTAGTGCGGATTTATCATATCAATCGGATGTTACCACTTTCCCATATAATTTACGTGAAGTCGGCTTTAGTGTTAATCCTGAGGTTTTTGGCGGTAGTGGAGATGCTTTTATGATATATCCGGAAATTTCGGATTTCATTGCTCAGCCGGTGGAAAATCATGTTCATTATGGTGTTAATATTGATATTAATCAAAAAATATTTGATGGTGGCATCACAAGGAAAAAAGCTGTTCTCACAACTGCTGATTATGATTATCAGATGTGTTCCGTAAATGTTGAGGTTGATAAAATAAAACCTGTGGTTGCCGAAATGTTTTTTAGCATAGCATTAATAGATGGTTATATAGAACAACTGACGCTGGCAAAAGAAAAGTTGGTGTCTCGAAGAGAAGTTGTGAAGATTGCCGTAAAAAACGGTGCAGTGTTACCTACAGATTTAGATTTGATAGATGTTGAAATCTTGAAAATTGAAGGTTCCGTATCAGAACGTAAAATACAGAAAAAAATGGCTGTTCGCAGCCTTAAACAGTTGCTGAATGTTGATATTAAAGAAACTGATTCTATCGTTTTACCGGATATAGAAATTAAAACAAATGCTCAGCTTAATCGTTCGGAATTAAAGTTGTTTGAATACTCAGAAGAAAAACTTGTTGCAGTTGACAATCTTTATGCAAATGTTTTTCCATCGATAACAGGTTATGCGCGTGGTGGTTACGGCAATCCGGGAATGAATTTGTTTAGCAACAAAATGCACCCGTATTTTATTGTAGGAGCTACCATAAATTGGAAACTGTGGGATTGGGAAAAAACTAAAAGCGAGCGTGAAATTATTACTATTCAAAGAGATAAACTTGCTTTGGAAAAAGATGCTTTTAAAGTTGGTGTTAATGTTTCATCTAATAAATATTTAGACGAAATTGAACGTTATCAGATGTTGCTGTCTAAAGATAGCGAAATAATCAAATTAATGGAAAGCATTTCACAATCTGCAGAGTCTAAATATAATAATGGAGAAATCACTTTTTCGGAGTACTATGAAAGAGTGAATGCAGAGATGAACTCTAAAATAGAACAAAACACCCATAATATTATGTTTATTCGTGCTAAAGCAAATTACTTGTTGAACCTTGGTATTTACTAATTATTTTTTGATTATGAATAGATATTTTTTACTTTTTTCCATTATATTTTTAGTTATTACAGGCTGTCATCATAAAGAAGAAAAGTCTGATGCTTATGGTAATTTTGAAGCTGATGAGGTTATGGTTGCAGCCGAGAGCAATGGGAAGATACTATATTTATCCATGGCAGAAGGTTCGTCAATAGAGAAAGGTGCTGTTGTCGGGTTGGTAGATACTATTGATTTTTATCTTCAGAAATTACAGTTGATAAATTCCATAGAATCCGTAAAGATAAGCAAACAGAGTCTTGCTTCGGAGATAGCTATTTTAGAGCAGCAGCGCGACAATTTGCGTAAGGAGTATCATCGTTTGGAAAAGATGTTCGCCGATGGTGCAGCTACTCAGAAGCAGATAGATGAGGCAAATGGCGGTTTGTCATTGATAGACAAACAGATACTTGCAGCAAGTTCAAAATATAATTCTATAGATTCGGAGATTGAGGCTTATCAGATAAGTTTGCGGCAAGCCGAAGTAGCTATAAGCCGTTGTAAAATTGTTGCCCCTGTCTCAGGAACAGTGCTGAGTAAATATCTGCATGAAGGAGAGTTCGCTGCTGTTGGACGTCCTGTTTTTAAAGTTGCAGATTTGAGTAATATGTATCTTAGAGTTTATGTCAGCGGCGACCAACTGCCTCATATCAAACTTGGACAAAGTGTTGATATTATGATAGATAATACCAAAAGCACCAATTCAAAACTTTCCGGTATCGTGTCATGGATATCGGAAGAGGCTATTTTTACTCCTAAAATTATCCAAACTAAAAAAGAACGTGTAAATATGGTTTATCCGGTAAAAATTACCGTTAAAAATAATGGCGAAATTAAAGCCGGCATGCCGGGAGAAGCTAATTTTATCTAACATCTGCAATGATAGTGGTAGATAATGTTTGTAAGTCGTTTAAGCAGACACCTGCCTTGAAAGATGTCAGCTTCGTAGCCAATGACGGCGAATTGTTCGGACTTATCGGTCCTGATGGCTGCGGCAAAACTACACTTATCAGAATTATGGTTACATTAATACTTGCTGACAAAGGTGTCGTTACGCTTAATGGCTTGGACGTAGTTAAAGATTATCGGGAAATAAGAAAAAATATAGGCTATATGCCTGGAAAATTTTCTTTGTACCTTGACCTTTCGGTAGATGAAAATATAGATTTCTATGCTAAAGTGTTCGGCGTTTCAGTATCAAAGAATTATTATCTGATAAAGG
>JALNXP010000267.1 GCA_023230285.1 Bacteroidales bacterium
TAAGTACCGGCTACAACATAGGTATTGATGTTGACACCATTACCGACATGAAAGAAACAGGTTATCACAAGGCTGTATACAAAATACCGGAGAAGGAATTTCCTGTTACGCCGGGGCTTCCGAAAGTCAAGTTGATAGGTACGGGCGGCACTATAGCCTCGCGTCTTGACTACCGTACCGGTGCAGTAATACCGGCTTTTTCTCCCGGCGAGCTTTACGGCTCTGTACCTGAGTTAGCTGAGATCTGTAATTTAGAAACTGAGAAAATATTCGCCGTCTTCAGCGAAAACATGGGACCGGAGCAATATATCGCTCTTGCGAAAGCCATAGGTAAAGAAATCGAGCGCGGCGTTGACGGCATCGTGATAGGGCATGGCACCGACACCATGCACCACACCGGCGCAGCTCTTACATTTATGGTACAGAACCCGCCTGTCCCGATAGTCTTGGTAGGCTCTCAACGCTCCAGCGACCGCCCGAGTTCTGATGCCGCTTTAAATCTTATGCACGCCATGACCGCTGCAGGACACGGCGACATCGCCGAAGTGATGGTCTGCATGTTCGGACCTACATCAGACGAATACGGACTACTGCATAAAGGTACAAGAGTCAGAAAAATGCACTCCTCTTATCGTTCTACTTTCAGAACTATCGGCGACAAACCGCTCGCCATGGTTACCCGCAAGGGCGTAACTCCTATCAAAAAAGATTATAACCCACGCCGCAAAGATACCAACGTAAAAATAATGCCGTATTTCAGCGACAAAGTAACCATGGTTTATTATTATACCGGCATGAAACCGGACGTCATCGATGCTATCGTAGATGCCGGCTACAAAGGCATCATCTTCGTAGGCACCGGACTCGGTCACGTCAATAAAGGCATCTATCCGGCTATCGAAAGAGCCCACGCTAAAGGTGTTCACATGTTTATGACACTGCAAACCATCTGGGGCTATGTACAGATGTTTGTCTACGACACCGGACGTGATATGATGGCAAAAGGTATCATTCCTTGCGGCAACATGCTGCCGGAAGTCGCCTACATAAAATTAGGCTGGGTACTCGGACAAACAGACGACCCCGAAGAAGTCAAACGCATGATGCTGACACCTATCAACGACGAAATCACAGAACGCGAACCTTATAACGGCTACATTGTCTTACAGGGCGGTGTCCCCGAAGTCGATGAGTTCCTGTGTAAGGTACATAAATAAAAAAAAGCGGCGTTTTCAACGCCGCTTTTTTTTGTAATGTTATTATAAGAATCATAGCAAAATAAAATATTAAAAAAAATTTTCATTTTACTTATAGATTTCTTCATGTTTCATTCTCTAATGAGATAAACGCTGTTGAAGATATTAATTCTGTAGATGATTATTTTAATTTCAAAGCCAACAATAGATATTAACAATAAATCCCGACGCACTTGATGGGATATAACAGAGCAAAGAATTATATTGTAAAAAACAGTATTCAATAGGATTTCCATCCTATATAAGTTAACGCTTAACAATATCATTAAAAGACAGTAAATATAATATTTTTTAATAAAAATCAAGAAAATGAAAGCAGTATCAAATTTATTTATAATATTCTTTTTTTTCGGAATATTATTACCAATATGTGGACTAAGTCAATCAAGCGTAGTCGTTTCTCAGATGGAAGCCTTAGATTACACAGCTAGAACCAATGGCTATTACTATATTACTCATTTTTACAATACATTAAACGATGGTTATTATAGGACACATCAAGTTTATCTTGCTGCAGGGCAAAATTATCTTGTTCACGCATTATGTGATGAAGATTGCACTGATATAGATGTTGAAATAATTGATGCTTACGGAAATGTAATAGACGATAATGATGACAGCGATTTAGCAATATGCAAATTTTATGTATATAGTTCCGGCAATTTCACAGTTAAAATAACTATGTATGACTGCGAATATTCTCCGTGTTCATACGGTGTCGGTGTTTACGGACGATATTATTAGCATCTTTAGAACAAATAAATTTACAGCATTAAAAGAGACGGTGTGTGTCACCGTCTCTTTTAATTTTCTACATCTTCACATCCAGCGAATCTCGCAAGCCGTTGCCTAACATCATAAACGACAGCACCATCAAGAAAATGGCGGCACCCGGAATCAGCGAGAGATAAGGCTTGCCTAATATAAGATATGCGTAGCTCTCTTTTATCATCGCTCCCCACGAAGGCATCGGCGGCTGCACGCCTATTCCCAAAAAGCTCAATCCCGACTCCAGCAATATGGCTGTAGCAAAATTACTCGCAGAAATCACGAGTAAAGCACTGATACAGTTTGGAATGATATGTCTGAAAATTATCCGGAACGACCTGAAGCCCATGGTTTTTGCAGCATCAACATAGTCTTGTTCTCTGTATGAAATCACTTGTCCTCTCACCATGCGGGCTACATCTACCCACAACGTCAAACCGACAGCAACAAATATCTGCCAGAAGCCTCGTCCTAATGCGAAACTTATAGCTATCACCAACAAGATAGACGGTATCGACCACACCACATTAATCAGCCACATTATAAACTTGTCGATACGTCCTCTGTAATAGCCGGCGATGGCACCGACAAAAACTCCTATCAACAGCGACAGTATTACGGCAACTGCGCCTATCGACAAGCTCACTCTTGTTCCCAAAATCAGCCGGCTGTACTCGTCACGACCAAATTTATCCGTACCCAACAAATATCGCACCCGCTTAATCTTCACATTGTGTTCCGGTGTACTTACAACGCTGCCCGCTTCGCCATCAATATTTACATAATGTATTGAATCCAAACTCTTTGTATAACTTTTGACAGGTATCTGTGTTTCATCATTTATAATCAGCATATCAGTACTGACACCGGGCTTTTGCAGCGCAATTTCAATAATCTGATTATTAGCATTCTTAGTTTTGTCAGGAATTATAAACTTACCAAAAATCGAAATAAGTATGCAAATAAATATGTATACAATAGATGCTATCGTCAATTTGTTTTTGCGTATTTTTTTTATAAAACGTTTGTTGTAGCTGCTATGTATCATTAAATGCAAAATATTTAATAAAATGCAAAGATAAACATTTTTCTAATTTTTACTAAAAGCATATTTTATATATTGTCATTAAAATTTCAAATAAGAAGTGCAAAAAATTGATGTTCTTTTTTTTCGCTACGCTTCACAAAAGAACATCAATAGGTTTCAAATAGCAATAACAAAAAAAAGAGACTTTATTTTTGATAAAGTCCCTTAAGATTAAT
>JALNXP010000268.1 GCA_023230285.1 Bacteroidales bacterium
GAGATTTGTGGCTTCTATTCGACAACAAAATGAGGGCTTAAGACAACGATTTCTCAGGAAGGAAAACCTATACCTGAGTAGTTACGTCTTTTCTATGATTGCGTTATGGTAGAATTATGGAAAATTCGGATATCTTGCTGTTCTCTTGGCAAGTTTTATGTCATTCAATTTGGACTTTGAGAATCTCTCCGTCCACAACTGTGTTACTTCTGTATGTAATTTGTCGGTCTTCATAACCCTATTAAATTATATATATAAGTAACTATAAAGCAAAAGTTGAAACATTCCTGTATTTTATTTACAACAAAGTGTAAATTCCAGATATGAGAAAAATAAATGCGATGGATTTCTGGAGAAGGATGGACATTTTTATGGAGCGGAATGGCGTACCCTACAAAACCTTTTGCAAGGATAATGCCTTCAACTACAGTACGATTATGAATCAGAGAAATAGGAATGCGATACCTTCTACAATTGGGCAAATGCTCATTATGTCAGAATATTTCGGGATAGGTATCGATGAAATGCTTTTCGGTAAAAAGAAAGATCCAAATCAAAATATTCTGGATGCTTTGGAACAAGCCGATTGACAAACACTTGAAATGATCCGGAGGATTTTGTCACTGCCGAAAATCATAGAGCCAAAAAGGGGATTGCCTTTGAGAAAAGAAGAGGACATCATATCTTCATAAAGAGGATAAGTTGTAATAAATCATGATTCATCAATTATGAATTAATGTTGCTCATGCCCAATGTGTGTGATATTGTCAATGAATAAGGAGCGTTTCTATGAAAAAATCAAAGATTATCGCAATTCTGGCGATTATCATGGGATTAATGTTCTTTGCGGGATGCTCAACACTTTCTGAAACGGAAAGGAACGAACCGGTTTCAGGGACATTCGAGAATGACGACATCAAGGTAACGGCGGTCGCATCAGATGACGAAATGGCTCAATTCATTTCTATAGGATTGAACAATAAGACACAAACTCCGATTCAGGTCAGTTTTGATAATTCCACCTATGTGGATGGGTCAAAGGGATTGAGCACAAGATTTGTGGATGGTGACACGATAAAAATCAATGCGAATCTGGCTCAGACTATCATACCTGTAGCTCCCGGCAGTCTTATGAGCAAAACGATATGCAGCACTGGACCCGGAGGAGTATTCATGTTCCTCAATGGTGGGAAAATTTATTTGGCATATTCTGTTGGTGGTGTTGAGAAATATGCTGAAATCGTGTTGGGTTCGGTAAACGAGGCAACAAAAAACAAAGTCGGTACTGTTTCGATAAACAAAACCATCTGGCATCCATTATTTACCGGAAACACAAAGGATTCATTGCATGTGACACTTCAATCCGAAGCGGAAAAGAAATATGGCAAAGGCGTAACGCTTAGCAATATTCAGTATGATGCGGAATGGAGTCCAAAATCTCTTCTTCTTTATTTCAGCATACTGGGGTACGTAGATAATGCAAAAGCATCTGCGGATGTGCTTTTGGGTAAATAGGATAGGATTTTAGTCATAAGCAAAGCCCGTCTAAAAATGACGGGCTTTATTTTACACCAACATTTACATCAATTCCCGATTACTCGGAGTGGTCAAGAATGGTTATAAAGTGTATTTGGGTGATCTATTCCAACGGGCTTATGGATGCAACATATTGTAACAGTGATAGATAGTGTATGACAGTGGCAAAGAATGGAAATTAGGACAGGATTTTACTATTCACTTACCGTTGTATTTGGAACTCCTTTTGTGTACAATCGCCTTATCATGAAAGGGGTCCATCATATGTTGCAAAATCGTATCAAGACACTGCTTGCGCGGGAACCGGGAAACGACATTGTCACGGCCGAGGGCTGGGTGCGCACAAAACGCGACAGCAAAAATGTCTGCTTTCTTGAAGTCAACGACGGCTCATGCCTGAAAGGATTGCAGATCGTCATTGACCGCGGCGCGCTCAACAATGAGAATCTCCTTTCCTCCATCACGACGGGTTCTTCCGTCGTCTGCAGGGGAAAAATCGTCAAAAGCATGGGAGGATCGCAACCGGTCGAAATGCAGAGCAGTGACGTCACGCTCGTCGGCCCGTGCCCGAACGACTATCCGCTCCAGAAGAAATTCCAGACACTCGAGTATCTGCGGGAAATCGCCCATCTGCGCAGCAGGACCAACACGATCGGTGCCGTCGCAAGGGTACGCAACACACTCGCCTACGCAACCCATCGCTTCTTCCAGCAAAATGGTTTCGTGTATGTGAACACACCGATCATAAGCGCAAGCGACGCGGAGGGAGCCGGCGAACAATTCACCGTCACCACCCTCGACCTGAAGAACATACCGAAGACAGAGGACGGAAACGTCGACTATACGAAGGATTTCTTCGGGAAGATGGCAAAGCTGACGGTCAGTGGGCAACTCGAAGGCGAGACGTACGCCACCAGCATGAAGAACATCTATACATTCGGCCCCACATTCCGGTCGGAGAACAGCGTGACCAAGCGCCATTTGGCCGAGTTCTGGATGATCGAACCGGAGATGGCGTTCTGTGACATCGAAGGAGATATGGACACGGCCGAGGCATACCTGAAGTTCCTGTTCAGAACCGCGTTGGAAGAGAACGCCGAAGATCTGGCGTTCTTCGAAAAACGCGTCGAGCCGGATATCACACGCACACTCACCCATGTGGTTGAGACGCCGTTTGCCCATACGACGTACACCGACGCCATCAAGGAACTCGAACCGCACAACAGCGAGTTCGAATTTCCCGTCCATTGGGGCAGTGACATCCAAACGGAACACGAACGATTCCTTACCGAAAAAATATACGGTTCCCCGGTAATCGTCACCGACTATCCGAAGGAAATCAAGTCATTCTACATGAAGCAGAACGACGACGGAAAGACGGTACGCGGCATGGATGTACTTGTTCCGAGGCTCGGAGAGATCATCGGTGGCAGCGAACGGGAAATCGATTATGACAAACTCGTCGCACGGATGAACGAACTGCACATGAAACTCGATGAATACCGGTGGTACCTCGATCTGCGCAAATACGGAACGGTTCCCCACAGCGGGTTCGGTCTCGGATTCGAGAGGGCGGTCATGTACGTCACCGGCATGCAGAACATCCGTGACGTCATTCCGTATCCGAGGGCCGTCGGACAAGCCGATTTCTGATGGCTTCCTCCGTCTGGAACCCATGGCATGGTTGCACCAAGTATTCCGAAGGATGCCTTCATTGCTATGTCTACCGGAGGGAT
>JALNXP010000269.1 GCA_023230285.1 Bacteroidales bacterium
AAATATATGAATTTATTTTTTTATATATATCGTAAAAAACACGAAAACGTTACCATTTAATTATGAATTAATAATTACTAATTATGAATCGGACATTAAGGCTTTGAATTGTTGAATCGTTTGACATTTAGATGGGACACGGATTGGTGCTGATGTTACGGATGTGCACAGAACAATCTGTGTTACAGATGATTATGTAGATACGGGGCGGGCGTATCGTATACGCCCATCCTATAAACGATTACACATTAGACGACTAAACGAATTACTACATTTCGTCATCTCTGATAACCTGTTTTCATAGACGACTAAACATTATCGTCTAATAATTTCTAATAAAAGCGGCTGACTTCATAATTTCCGGGTGCATATATTTGTCATTTTCGACAAAAGGCACATTTTTACGGAAGGCGGAGACGAATGCGGCGGTAGCGGAACTCATTGCAGCATCCTTTCTGAACTCGACAGCTTGTGCGGCTGTAAACAGCTCGATAGCCAAAACAGTTTCAAGGTTATTAGCAACAGAGAACAGTTTAGTTGCGCTGTTAGCACCCATGCTCACATGGTCTTCCTGACCTTGTGAAGATTCTATAGAATCCACGCTGGCAGGAGTACACAGCTGTTTATTTTGGCTGACGATAGAAGCGGCTGCATATTGCGGTATCATAAATCCGGAGTTTAAGCCCGGGTTAGCAACAAGAAAATCAGGTAAACCTCTTTTACCAGAAATCAGTTGATAGACTCTTCTTTCAGAGATGTTAGCCAATTCTGCGAGAGCAATAGCAAGAAAATCCATCGACAAAGCGAGAGGTTGTCCATGGAAATTACCGCCGGACAATATTTTGTCGTCATCAGGGAAAACAGTAGGATTATCTGTGACGGCGTTGATTTCTTCAGTAAAGATTTTAGCTACATATTCGATAGCATCTTTAGAAGCACCGTGAACTTGCGGTATGCATCTAAAAGAATAGGGGTCTTGGACATGTACTTTTGTGCGATGCATTATCTTACTATCAGCCAACAAGTTGCGCATTTTATCTGCTGTCTGTATCTGTCCACTATGATTTCTTATCACATGTAATAAATTATCGAAAGGTTCAATTCTGCCATCGAAAGCTTCGAGAGAAACTGCGGATATTAAATCTGCCATTTCGCTCAATTTCATTCCTTTCATAAGGGAATAAAGTCCGAAGGATTGCATAAATTGTGTACCGTTCAGCAGAGCGAGACCTTCTTTAGAAGACAATGTCAGCGGTTTAAGGTTGAACATTTTCAAGACATCCATAGAATTATATTTTTCGCCTTTGAAAAACACTTCGCCCAAGCCGAGCAGCGGCAAAGACAGATGAGCTAACGGAGCAAGGTCGCCGGATGCTCCTAAAGAACCTTGTTTATATACAACAGGTAAAATGTTGTTGTTGAAGAAGAAAGCCAATCTTTCAACTGTATCGAGTTTAACGCCGGAGTTACCCAAAGACAAAGATTTCACTTTAAGCAACAACATAAGTCTCACTATTTCCTGAGGCACTTCTTCGCCGCAGCCGCAAGCATGTGACATTACCAAGTTAGTTTGTAAGGCAGATAAATCTTCATCATTAATACTTTTGTTGCACAAAGAGCCGAAGCCGGTGTTGATACCGTAGACAGGCACTTTAGAAGTCTTCAATTTCCAATCGAGATATTCGCGGCATTTTACTACTTTCTGTTTACATTCATCTGATAATGAAATAGTTGAATTGTTATCTGAAAGGATAGTTTTTACATCGTCTATAGATAGCCAATTAAGAGAAATAATATAATTCATTGCACAAAAGTTATTGTTATTATTAATAAAAAAAAGGTAGCGGCTCTTGTAGATCCCCTACCTTTAAAAACTGTGGGCCCACCTGGGATCGAACCAGGGACCACCTGATTATGAGTCAGGTGCTCTAACCAACTGAGCTATGGGCCCAACTTCTTGTGGAAGTTTGAGGCTGCAAAGATATAACTTTTTTATTAAAAATACGATATTTGTAAAAAAATTTTTTTTACCGCAATTTTGACATACCCGAAACATTAAACATTAAACGCTTCCCCAACCTCGTCAAGGATTTCCATCAGCTCTGCTATAGTCTGCGCCTGCATCAACCTCATCTTATACATCTTAAAATTATAAACACCTTTAAAATACTTCGCATAATGCTGTCGCATTTCCAAAAGGCTGCGATTTTCACCTTTATAATCTACCGACATAGCGACATGCTCTTTACATATTTCGACACGTTCAGACAGCGACGGCGTAAAATCGGACTGAGAATTTGCCAAATAAGCTTTCACCTCTTTAAATATCCATGGGTTTCCGACAGCAGCACGCCCTATCATAAGTCCATCAACGTTAGACAGTTGCAGCTTTTGTTTTGCAACTTCGCCGGAAGTTATGTCGCCATTACCGAAGATAGGAATATGGATATTGGGATTATTTTTGACTTTTGCTATTACGGACCAGTCTGCCTCGCCGGTGTACATCTGCGAGCGTGTTCTGCCGTGTACAGTAATAGCTGCTGCACCTGCATCTTGAAGTCGCCACGCTATATCTTCAATATTGATAGAATTAAAATCCCAGCCGATACGTGTTTTCACCGTAACCGGCTTATCGCTGATTTTCACAATCTCCGACACCGCCTTAGCCATCTTCTCCGGCTCTAACATAAGAGCAGCGCCGGCACCTTTGTTTACTACCTTCTTCACCGGACAGCCGCAGTTTAAATCTATCAAGTCGGGATTCGTCTCCAATGCTATTTTTGCCGCAGAGACCAAGGAATTTATGTCGTGTCCGAAAATCTGTATGCCTATCGGACGTTCTTTATCTTGGAAATTAAGTTTTTTGATGCTTTTCTCGGCATCTCTGATAAGACCTTCCGAAGCCACAAACTCCGAAAACATCAAATCGGCACCAAAACGTTTACAGATAATACGAAACGGCATCTCTGTGATACCTTCCATCGGCGCAAGTATCAAAGGCTTTTCCGGCAATTCTATATCAGCAATCTTCATGCTGCAAATGTACGCATTTTATTAAAATGGCAAGTTTTTATTTCCGACCCTATATTAACGATCGTAGATTCATTAGCATTGCGAAAATACAATAAAGAATTGAGAAATATAGATTTAAAGGTGTAATTTTTGATTTTTTTGATATTATGTCAAATTTGCATTAGTTGCATTTGATTTTAAAGTGTTTATAATCAAGATGTTTATTTGCATATATTGTTTTTCTGTT
>JALNXP010000058.1 GCA_023230285.1 Bacteroidales bacterium
AATTAACCTCGGAGCAAAGGTATGTAATTTCTGCCAATCCGGCATACGCTCAACGACAAGCGACAGCCCGTAAACAGCGAAAAACAAAACATTGCCTATATTAAATAGTATAAGCATAGACCAACGTCCGCCGGAAGTTGACGGTAAACGCTTTGGTGATTGGGAAATGGATACTATTGTAGGACCTAATAACAAAGGAGCCATAGTCCGGCTACCAAGCTATTGTCCCTGACGGAACAAAGCATGTTTATGGAAAAAATTGCTGTTTATCAATTACAAACAAGCAACCCATACAAACATGCGACCCCTTCGGGGTCATGTCAGAGAATTTATAAACTGACAAGGCAAACCCAAAATTGTTGCAAAGCAACAATGCAGACCCGCCTTGGCTGATGTGGTTTTGACGCAGCGAAAGACTTTTTTGTTACTTTTCTAATCATAAAAAAGTAAAAGAAGAAAAACAGAAAAGCAATACATGTAAATAAACATTTTGATTATAAACACTTTAAAATCAAATGCAACTAATGCAAATTTGACATAATATCAAAAAAATCAAAAATTACACCTTTAAATCTATATTTCTCAACTCTTTATTGTATTTTCGCACTTGCTACTTGAATCTACGTTTTCCCTCCCCCCAAATAAATTTCCCCCTTTCCCCCTATATTTCAAAAAAATAATGTAATTTTGCAGCCGATTAAAAACACGGGGTGTGGCGCAGTTGGTTTAGCGTGCTTGACTGGGGGTCAAGAGGTCGCGAGTTCGAGTCTCGCCACTCCGACAAAAAAGGCGGATTTTCATCCGCCTTTTTTGCGTAATATACATAATATCACCACATTAAATTCCACTCTCTGAACTCTCTAAACTCTATTCCTCGTCTCCTCATCTACCGACAAAATGTCCTCAAAAGACGGCTTCTGTATCACCTTATGCTCGTCCATCGCCTTCTCTACTATATCAGCAATGTCGGTAAACTTTATCTTATTCTGCAAAAATGAATAAACCGCAACTTCGTTAGCGGCATTCAGCACTGTCGGCATAGTGCCGCCGATGGCGATAGCGCGTTTGGCAAGATTCAAACATTTAAACACCTTGTCATCAGCTTTTTCAAAGGTGATTTCAGGATATAACGCAAAGTCGAATTTCTTGTCCGGAGACGGCATTCTGATAGGATAAGTCAGAGCGTACTGTATTGGTATCTTCATTGATGGAAGTCCCATCTGGGCTTTGATAGAGCCGTCTTCAAATTCCACCATCGAGTGTATTACCGACTGCGGGTGTACCACGACTTCTATCTGTTTCACGTCTACGCCGAAGAGCAGTTTTGCTTCTATTATCTCGAAGCCCTTATTCATCAGCGTTGCCGAGTCGATGGTAATTTTTGCGCCCATCTTCCATGTCGGGTGTTTGAGAGCCATTGCAGGTGTCACAGTCTGCAAAAACTCCAAGCTCTTACCTCTGAACGGACCGCCGGAGGCTGTCAGAAGTATCCGCCTGATGTCGCCGTGTTCGCCCTGAAGGCATTGGAAGATTGCGGAATGCTCCGAGTCTACAGGCAGTATTGCCGACTTATGCTGCATCGCCAAGTTGATGATCATCTCTCCACCTACAACAAGGCTCTCTTTGTTAGCCAAGGCGATGTTTTTGCCTGCGAGTATCGCATTATAGGTAGGTGTAAAACCTGCAAAGCCTGTGATAGCTTGAACCAACATGTCGAAGCCGGCAGTGTCGCATACATGATTCACGGAATCTCTGCCGGCAAAGACTTTGATGTCGTGTGGCTGCAAGATGTCTGCGACCTCTCTGTATTTCGTCTCATCAGCAATGATGACGGCATTAGGGTTAAATTCCAACGCCTGCTTTATCAGCAGCTCGGCATTTGAGCCGCCGCAAAGTACTTCAACGGAAAATAAATCCGGATGTTCTCTTACAACATCAAGGGTCTGCGTGCCGATAGAGCCTGTAGAACCAAGTATAGCTATCTGTTTTTTCATAAGTATTATTTATTGCATTATACGTTCCTGTATAAACGTCTATTTGTCATATATATAATCAAAGCCGAACATATTCAGCCAATTTTCAAAGACAGCAGCACCACGCTGTCCGTATTTTGCTATGCTGTGTTTCACTCTTTCCAAATTTTTAGGCACAGACAAGTCGGCATCAGATTTAGAGAAAAATTTATCTGCATAACAAACAACCTGCTCTTCTATAGTATTGGGTATCATATCTTTAATCGGAAGCGGCAACTTTCTGTCTATGATTTCGTCTTTATAAAAACCTGTTCCGACATGTGTCTCGCAAAAACGCCCATAATCTGCAAATCCTTCATCTTCAAGTATTAATCTTCCTAAAATGCCATGCTGAATATACGGACAAAATCCATAGCATTCAATAGATGCTGCATCTACCATACAAATACCTATGTCGTGAAGCATTGCAGCATTATAGACCAACTCTTTATTAATATTAAGTTCAGGGTTATTTTCACATACTGATAATGCAGTCTTCGCAACAGCTGTAACATGCTGTATATAAATATCATAGCCTTTAGTATAGGGCTGATAATATTTCTTTATTATCAAATCAACATCCATTAACCTCGCAATATTATTCTTTCTTTTTTTCAACAACCTGTGTATCAACAAGTTTAACACCTACTTTATAAATAAACGGTATTTCATATTTCGGATAGAAACATTCGATGTCCACATTAAGATTTTGTGGCTCTGCCACTGTAAAATTACTTCTTATCACATGTTGCAACTCTACAAAGCCATCTTCTCTCAATGTTCCACGGAAACCTTTATCATCTTTTATTCTGATTTTGAACTCTTTAATTCGCTCTTCGCCATCATCGGTGTTAGTAATCACATGAATCGGAAGAATATCATAATTAATGTCTTGCTCATGAACGACTGTGAATACCAAGTCATAATTTTTCTTTACATTTTCTATAGGAACAGTATAATAAAGATGTTGAAAGCGTGGCCACACAGCTGTATCAAAAGTATTTTCCTGCTCAAAATATACTTTATTTCTATTACAAGCTGTAAAAAGCAACAACATCGAGACAATTATAAAAAGATATTTTTTCATAACATATTCATTTTTAGCACATTAAAAAAACGATCACAAATTAAAAATCTTTTTAATCTGTGGGTGACAAAGGTACATTTTTTTAAGAAATTTCTTTCATTATTTATTGTTTTCTTTTAAATAATCTTCAATAGGAAGAAATTCTCAACTCTTTATTGTATTTTCGCAATGCTAATGAATCTACCGCTCTTATAAAAAAACAGAAAATCAATAAAACAATTGGTTACTTTAATCTTTTATTATAATTTTGCACTTTATATTTGAATATGTTAAATATAAAAAATTTTATTGTTGCGAGTAAGATGTTGTTATAAAATATATTATTATGATAGTAAAAGTTTGTGTAGGCAGTTCGTGTCATCTTAAAGGCTCTTATGATGTTATTGAAAAGATGAAAGAAATACTTAAGAAGTATGATGTAGAAGACCTTATAGATCTTCAAGCAAGTTTTTGCCTTGGTTTCTGCGCTCAAGGTGTTACAGTTAAAGCTGACGATTTTGATAAAGCAACAGTAGATAAAATTGGTGACAATCAGCTACTTCTGCATAATGTCAATAAAGATAATATTGAAGACACTTTTGCGACAAAAATATATCCTTTGCTGAATATTTAAAATTAAATTAATATGGGCGACTATCTTGTTTTCAAAAAGGCTCGTTGTAAGGATTGTTATAAATGCTTGAGAGAATGTCCTGTAAAGGCTATTGAGATTAAAGACCATCAAGCTCAAATTATAGCAGACCGTTGTATTTTGTGCGGACGCTGCACTATTGTATGTCCTCAAAATGCTAAAGTTGTTCACAGTGAGCGCGATGTGGTCGAAAGATTGTTGAATGGAGATGCTCGTGTGATAGCAAGTGTAGCTCCATCGTGTATTTCAAGTTTTGGAATTCAAAATTTTTATTCTTTAAAAATTGCATTAGGAAAACTTGGATTTTCCGATGCGGAAGAAACTGCCCTCGGAGCTAATGCGGTTGTTATAGAGTACAAAAAATTACTTGAAAGCGGTCAATTTAAGAATTTTATCACCTCCGCCTGTCCTGCTGTTTGTAAAATGATACAGATGTATTATCCAAAGGCATTGAAATACCTCTCTCCGGTAGATTCACCGATGGTTGCTCATGCAAAAATCATCAAAAAAGAAAATCCGAACGCAAAAATCGTATTTATCGGACCTTGTATTGCAAAAAAAAGAGAGGCTTTTGAAAGTGAACTGATAGATGGCGTGCTTACATTTGAAGATTTGAAAGAGATGCTCGCAGATAGAAATATCGACATCCATGATAAAACATATACTCAAATAGATTCACAACACTATTTTGCTAATCTTGCTAAATCGTTTCCTGTGACGGAAGGCATTATAAAATCTTTTGATTATTTACCGAAAGGCTATGAATATATGGCTGTTGATGGCGCAGACAGATGCGTTGAAGTACTTGACAACATAGATAGTTTGTCGGGTGTGTTTTTGGAACTTAATACTTGTAGTCATTCCTGTATTAACGGACCGTGTAAACTTGAACTTAACGGTGGAAGCATCAAAGCAAAATCGGACATCAGACAATATGTAAACAAAGAAGTTAAAGAACTACCGCAACAAGAAGATAATTACGATTTCGGTATCAACATTACTGCCGGCTATCCAAGAATTCGCAGAAATAATGCACCGCCGACCGAAGAAGAAATTACGGCTATTCTTGCAAAGACCGGTAAATTCAAACCTGAAGACGAGCTGAATTGCGGCTCCTGCGGCTATGCAACTTGCCGCGAAAAAGCATGGGCTGTCTATAACGGCTATGCAGATGTCGAAATGTGCCTCCCTTATATGCGTGAACGCACAGAATCAATGTCTTACGAAATTATACAAAATAGTCCGGAAGGTATTATCGTTGTTGATAACAAGTATAATATCTCGGAAATCAACTCTAAGGCACTCCAACTATTAGGCATTCATAATGAAAATGTTAAAGGTAAATGCGCTACCGACTTCTTTAATTCCGATGTCATTGATATGTCAAATGTAGAAAAATCAGTAGAAAAACAAAGAATTTATATTGAACCGACAAATTCGTATATCGATTTGTCTATCAACATATTGAAAGGTCATAACGCCATATTTCTAATGATGCGTGATGTTACTGCAAAAGTTAATTATGAAGATAAACTTAAAGGTATGAAAATGGAAACATTGAAGACTACTGATGATGTTATCCAAAAGCAAATGCGTGTGGCTCAGGAAATTGCTTCTCTGTTAGGCGAAACAACGGCGGAGACAAAAGTAGCTTTGTTAAAATTGAAAAAAACTCTTCAAAAAGAGGATTAACAGGAGGTTGTCGTGAGTTTGTTTATTGAATATGGATATACTTCTCTTAATAAATATGGAGAAGAACTTTGTGGCGATAAAGTAGAGTATTGCATTGAAGAAAACCATTTAACCCTTGTCCTCGCTGACGGTATGGGCAGTGGCGTAAAAGCAAATATACTCTCAACTCTAACCTCGAAGATATTATGTACTATGGTCTCTAATGATGTTGATATTGAAGATTGTATAGAAACAGTCATTCAGTCTCTACCGGTATGTAAAATCCGCGGTGTCGCTTATTCTACGTTTTCTGTAGTATATATCAATACTGAAGGAGAGGGCTTTCTGTTTGAATTTGATAATCCGCAAGCTATACTTTTTCATAAAGGAAAATGTGTAGATTTCATCAGGTGCAATTCGGAAATATGTGGAAAGAAAGTGTTTCATTCACAAATTAAATTAGAAGAAAACGACTTGCTTTTCATTATGTCTGATGGTGCTATCAATGCCGGCTTAGGTCAGATTATGAGTTTTGGCTGGCAACGCGAAAATATCATGAAATATCTTGAGCAAAATATCACCGGTGAAATGTCGGCACGCTGTTGTGCCGGAATGTTAGCTGCTGCTTGTGATGACTTGTATTTAGACAGACCCGGAGACGACACTACCGTGGCTGCCCTGAAAATAAGAAAAAAACTTGCTGTCAACGTAATGGTAGGTCCACCGGTAGATAAATCGCAAGATAATTTTTATGTCGGGCGTTTTATGGATGGTGATACGAAAAAAGTCGTTTGCGGCGGCACAAGCTCTCAAATAGTAGCCCGCTATCTGAACAAACCACTCCGAACAAGCTTCGACTTCCCCGACAAAGATGTGCCGCCTATCGGCTTTATCGAAGGTATTGACTTGACAACAGAAGGCGTGTTGACTCTGAGAAAATTACTGACGTTGTCAAATAAATATATTTCAACACACGACCTATCACCAAAGTTCTTCGTAAAACAAGACGGAGCCTCACTTCTTGCAAATATGCTCTTTGAAGAAGCAACAGATATTACATTTTTCGTGGGACAAGGCGTTAATGCCGCTCATCAGAGCCTCCCGATTGACATCACAATGAAATTAAAATTGGTGGAATCACTTGCAAATAATCTGCGGAAAATGGGTAAAAATGTAACACTTAATTACGATTAAAATTAAACAATATGAAAGTTTTTGACACTAATGTCCAACTTATAAAGTACAATATTTTAAAAGAAGTTATTAAAAAAGCATACGCTGATGACCTTGTAAATGCTTATTCGGAAATCCCTAAGATAATTTCTCCGGGACCAAAAGCCGAGTATCGTTGCTGCATATACAAAGAACGAGCAATATCGCAGGAAAGAGTCAGAATGGCTATGGGCGGCAACAAAGATAATCCTAATGTAGTGGAAGTTATCGATATAGCTTGTGACGAATGTCCTACCGGCGGCATGTTTGTTACTCCTGCCTGTCGCGGATGTATTCAGCATAATTGCATGTCCGTATGCCCGCGTGGAGCTATTTCTATTGTCGATAAAAAGTGTACTATTGACAGCTCCAAATGTGTCGAATGTGGAAAATGTACTCAAGCCTGCCCTTATGGCGCTATCATAGCTCAACATCGTCCTTGTGTACAAAGCTGTAAGGTTAAAGCTATCTCCATGAACGAAGAAAAACAGGCTGTCATAGATAATAATAAATGTATAGCCTGCGGTGCTTGTGTCTATAAATGCCCTTTCGGTGCTATTGTCGATAAATCTTTCGTCCTTGATGTTATAGACATCTTGAAAAATTCGGAAAATAATACTAAATATAAAACTTATGCCATTATTGCACCGGCTATTGTAAGCCAATGTAGATATGGACGTGTTTCTCAAGTCGTTACGGCTATTATGAAACTCGGCTTCCATCAAGTTGTGGAGGCTGCTCTCGGCGCTGACATCACCCTCTACAGAGAAGCCGGCGAATTTAAAGAAAAAGGTATCATGACAACCTCTTGCTGCCCTTCTTTTGTGGCTTTTGTAGAGAAAAATTTTCCAGAACTTACAAAATATATATCTTCTTCCGATTCTCCAATGATCGAAACAGCAAGACTGATTAAACATTCCGACCCCACAGCCAAAATAGTCTTTATAGGACCTTGCAGCTCTAAAAAAATGGAGTTCAGATTGCCTAAAACACACGGACTGATAGATTGTGTAATGTCTTTTGAAGAATTACAAGCTTTTGTAGATGCTAAAGACATTGACACTACTCTGTGTGAAGATACTATCCTCGATAATGCTTCTTTCTATGGCAGAATTTTTGCAAAATCAGGCGGCATCACCCGCGGCATTACTGACGTGGCAAAAGATATGAATGTCGAAAACCTGTCTCCTGTTGCAATGAACGGCATTGACGAATGTAGAGCTAATCTTACAAAATTGAAATTTAATAAATCAACCGACAACTTTTTTGAGGGTATGGCATGCGATGGCGGCTGCCTAAATGGTGCATTATGCCTGAATCACGGACCACGTAATCTCCAAGATGTTGATAAATACGGTCTGGAAGCTAAAGAGAAAACCATAGAAAATTCAGTGAAATTGTATAAACTGAATAGTTAATAATTAGATTAAGACCGTAGATGTGCATAAATAATCAGTAAATGTCTTCCGAATATTTATCACATCTTGCTTATTGATATAGTGCTTTCAATTCCTTTATCAGAAACAAAAACGATTTTATATATCCCTGAGGATAAGTCTGTTAAGTCTATTTTCTGAATTAAAGAATTATTACTCGAAAATGTTTTCATTATATTACCTGACATGGAATATATTGAAATCTTGTATTTCTCCAATAAAAAGTTGCGGGATTCTACAATGAATATACCATCTGAAGGATTAGGATATATGTTAAAAGAACCGTTGGCTTCTTCATAAGTGCCGATAAAATTCAGATTTATAAAATCGCTGACAGTGTCGGCATGATTGCAAATATCTTTCGCTATTAATGTAACTGTGTATTCTCCATTACTTGAATATTCATGACATGGAGACATCTCTTCAGAAAAATTACCATCGCCGAAATCCCAATAATAAGAATTTGCATTTTCAGAAATATTGTTGAAATAAACTATCAAACTGTTATCGTTATGAATGTTGAAGCCGGCTTTTACAGGACTGTCGTATTTACCTACATACCAATCGTTTAGCTTATTGTAGACAACATTTTTCACCGCATTGCGTATAATTACCGCATCATCTTCCGGCAGAGTAAAAGATTGAGTTATCAAGGTAGGGTCTTTTCTAAGAATTACAGCATAAAAAACGCAAGCTGCTGCATAAGAGCCACTTAACGACGGGTGACTGCCATCTGAGCTGTATAATTCCATGTCCGGATTAGAATTACGAAGCTCACGCCACACTGCGCCCACCGGCGAAACAATAGCATTGTTGTCGTCAGCCATCAGCATATAACGCTCAAAAAGCAAGTCGTCCATACCTTCGTAAGTACAAACCGGCGGAAAAACATTGCAAAATTCGGCATCACCGTCTCTTCTGCCCCACGTCATATAAAATACAGTTTCACAACATTCATTGTTGCTATTAATCATACTATCAAGCTGCTGTGCAAAAGGATATGATTCAGTAAAAAAAGTTATACTGTCTAATGCCGGCAGCTGACTCTGCTCCTGCAAAATTACATAATCCCAACCACCTTTTGCAATCATAACAGCCGAATTGTTTGTCGTATGCATTTGGAAAGTACAACCACCCGGCGTGTTGCTCCCCGTAAGCATAATGTCGTTTGTCGATTTCGCAATATCAACAAGCATTTCAGGTAAGTTGTTCACAGCAGTATAGCTGTTGCCAATAAATAAAACTTTTAGCTCACGCGTGCTTTGCGCAGCCACATAAATTGTACTGAAAATTAATATCGCTGCTGACACCACTTTATATATGTTGCTTCTACACATAGACGTAAATATAGATAATGTTTTATTTGACTTTTTCTTCTAAAGACTTAAATCCTTTGCCAAGAATTTCGTGAGTATCAACTATGGTTATGAATGCGTTAGGATCTATTTCAAAAATATGAGCCTGAAGTTCCGGCACTTCCCTCCTGTTTACGACTGTAAAAAGCACTTCTTTGTCTTTATCGGTATAAATTCCTTTGCCGTACAACAGTGTGCCACCACGATGCAAATCTATAATTACGGATTTGCTGATTTCTTCATTCTTATCAGATACAACAAGAACTGTTTTATCATCTGCAAACCCACGAATCATTATGTCGGCAACCTTTCCCATTATAAATATCGTCAACCATGAGTACAAAGGTATTTTCCATTCTTTAAATGCAAAAAATCCTAATACGACTATACAGGAATCAACAATCATTAGTTGAGTGCCTAACGGAATTTTAGTATACTTATGAAGTATTGAAGCAATTACATCAGTGCCGCCGCTTGAAGCTCTTGCTTTGAATATTAATCCGACACCAACGCCCATGATTAAGCCGCCAAATATACTCGCCAGCAACACTTCATCATGTAATTGAAGCGGGTCACTCCCGAAAAGCATAATCAATCCATCTGTAAATATAGCCGTCAAAGTAAAACCAATAAAAGTTTTAACACCAAAACGTGGTCCCAACAACTTAAGTCCCAACAAAGTCAATGGCAAATTAAAACAAAGTGCCGAAAGACCTACGGGAAATCCAAACTTATAGTGTAATACTATTGATATGCCATAAATACCACCGGGAACTATTTTATATGGTGTCATAAAAAAAGCATACCCTAAAGCAAGAATAAATGTTCCGACAATAAGGTAGCTGTACGATAAAATCCATGATTTTGAAAACGCTTTGTCTTTAAAAGGTTTATATTCCATCTTTATTTTTTTTCTGCAAAGGTAAACGAATTTTTTAATCTGATTAGCTCAAAATAAAGTTTGTATTTTCGCAATGCTAATGAATTTTCCCAATTTTGTTTTTTATTAAAAATGTCATAAATTTGCACTTTAAAAAATATTGTTTCTGTAAAGTTATTCTACGTGAGTTTTAATGAAATTGTTTCTGCCGTATCTGACTTTGTATGGAGTCCTGCATTGATAGTCGTATGCTTAGGAGCCGGATTATTATTCTCAATACTGACTAAATTTGTTCAGGTAAGACGTTTTGGTGAGATGGTTAGATTGTTGTTTTCTAAAGACAAAACGCATAAATCCGGTGGTATATCTTCTTTTCAAGCCTTTGCCATGGCATTGTCGGGGCGAGTTGGCACCGGCAATATTGTTGGCGTAGCAACAGCAATCGCCTTTGGTGGTCCCGGCGCTATTTTCTGGATGTGGGTTATTGCTTTTTTTGGTGCCGGCTCTGCTTTTGTAGAGTCTACTCTCGCACAAATTTACAAGGTAAAAATTGAGGGCGAATTGCGTGGCGGTCCATCTTATTATATTCACAAAGGGTTGAAAAGCAAATGGTTAGCTGTAATTTTC
>JALNXP010000251.1 GCA_023230285.1 Bacteroidales bacterium
AATATGCGCTATAATAGCATGCGGCTTTTTCCTTCCTTCCGTACAATCTAACGGAGTGGCAATAGCATTTTATAACGCTATGAATATCAAACCAATATATATTGGTGTTGCTTTGTCTTTTTTATTGAGCTGCGTTATTATAGGTGGCGTTAAACGAATAGCTAATGTTGCCCGAATTGTGGCTCCTTTTATGGCAATAGCTTATCTCGCCTTAGCACTAATAATAGTTTTTTGCAATATCGGTAAATTACCGGAAGTGTTTTCCCTTATCTTCTCAGCCGCTTTTGGTACACATCAAGTTTATGGCGCTATATTAGGCACTACTATAATGTGGGGCGTCAAACGTGGTATTTTCTCTAATGAAGCAGGACAAGGTACAGGTCCTATTGTCGCCGCCGCCGCTAAAGTGTCACACCCTGCAAAACAAGGTCTCGTCCAAGCTTTCTCTGTATATGTCGACACACTGCTCGTCTGTACAGCTACCGCCGTCATGATATTGTCAACCGGAATGTACAACGTCTTCGACAGCGAAGGAAATGTCATCATGATGAATGCACCTAACATCGCAGACCAAAGTGTGTCGTTTACTCAATCTGCAATAGAAACAATAATGCCCGGAACTGGTAACCTGTTTGTCGCTATCTCTTTATCTTTATTCGTATTCACAACCTTAATGGCTTACTACTATTATGCCGAAACAAGCATAGTGTTCCTGACACGCAAAAAATCATATAGAAAATTAGCTATAAACATCTTACGGCTGATGACTATGTTCGCTGTATGCTTCGGCGCCGTTAAAGAAACTGCCTTGGCATGGCAACTTGGTGACATCGGTGTCGGCATGATGGCGTGGATAAATATTATCTCTATATTGATACTTTTTCCCACCGCTATTCGTACACTTAAAGATTATGAAAGCCAAAAGAAAATGGGCATCGAACCCGAATTTAACCCCGATAAACTAAATATCAAAAACGCCGATTATTGGCATGAAAAAAATAAAAATGTAAATAATCTGTAAATTATTTTTTACCCAACAATCTAAACATGTTTTTCTTATAAGCCTCTACATCAGGCTGGTTAAAAGGATTGACGTTAAACATATATCCACTAATACCACAAGCAAATTCAAACATATAGAGCAATTGTCCTAAATAAAATTCATTGATTTCCGGAACATTGATGATGATATTCGGCACACAGCCGTCTTGCGAATGAGCTTCAATTGTAGCTTGCATGGCTGTTTTGTTAACTTCATGAATGCTTTTGCCGGCAATATAATTTAAACCGTCAACATCGTCATCAACAAATGGAACGGTTACATCTTTTGCAATATTCTCTACGTTGAGAACGGTTTCATACAACAATCTTGAACCCCCTTGTATAAATTGTCCCAAAGAATGTAGGTCGGTTGTAAAGCTGACACTTGCAGGGAAAATACCCTTTTCGTCTTTACCTTCACTTTCACCATAAAGCTGCTTCCACCATTCGGAAATATAATTCAGATGGTCGAGATAATTGACAAAAACCTCAACATTGTATTTATATTGATGTAAACAATGTCTTATGAAAGCATATTTTACAGCAACGTTATCTTCATTATAATTAAGACAAATTTTTCTCATTACTTTTGCCCCTTCTATAAGACTGCGAATGTCATAGCCGGCAAATGCTACCGGAACAAGTCCCACAGGTGTTAAAACAGAAAACCTTCCACCTACGTTATCAGGAATTACATAAGAAGAATAGCCGTTAGCCGTTGCTATCCCATGAAGAGTACCTTTTACACCGTCTGTAATGGCTATAATCCTACTTGCTGCCTCAACTGTGCCATATTTATTTTCTAAATGTTGTTTTAATAACCTGAAAGAAATTGCCGGCTCTGTTGTAGTCCCCGACTTTGAAATAACTATTACACAATAATCCTTATCATCTAATAATTTTAATAAATTACTGATATATAATCCGTTAAGATTACAGCCTGCAAAAATAAGTTCGGGATAGCCGGTTTCCTTTGAAGCCGGTTTTAATGCTTCAACTATAGCTTTTGCACCTAAATATGACCCACCAATACCTATCGCTACAACAACATCAACTTTATCTTTTAAACGATTAACATCATTTTGAATTTTTGTTATCAGTTGCTCGTCTATGCTGTCCGGTAAGTCTATCCATCCCAAAAAATCATTACCCGCACCTGTCCTTGCTGTAAGTACATCAAAAGCCCGCTTGGTTTCTTCTTTTACCGTACCTTCCAATTCATTAAAAATTTTCTCCGGAATATTGCACTGTGTATAATTATTATTTATTGTTATTGCTTTCATGTTAAATTTGTTTTTAATTATCTATAATACTCATTCATACAAACAAAAAAAGTAAAACTTTTATTTTCTACTTTCTTTTTTATAAAGTGAAGGCCGTCTATAAAGGGGAGGTAAATATATACACACATTATTTAGGAACTAAAAGGAAGGGACGTAATGACGGCCTATCACAATATACAAATACAAAAAAGAACTATGCAAAGGTATAAAACAATATGAGATTTCAGCAAAAAAAAATAAAAATAAATGTTAAAACCGTAATTTACTTTTAAGCATCTCCATAATCCTTCCTTTTATAGGCTTTTCATTGATACGCCAATTAAATCCATCCAATTTTTCTTTTGTCGGCGCGGATTTTTCTTCGGGCATTAACTCGGAATTTGGTTCTTTTGTGTAAATTAATTGTGAAAGGTCTCCATTATCAAAATAAATAATGACATCTTCGGAATTAATTATAGTCGGACCTATAAGGCTGCCATCGTCTTCTCTTAAAAAATATACAGTATTGCTGCTGCCTTTAATATCTACTTTATCAATGCCTTTATTTTTTATTAAAATATTCATGCTTGCACCTTTTATTTGATTAAACCGCCCTAAAGTATCTTCTGTAATAATAAAACCATTAGGATTTGCATATATCTTATCTATATCTTCATTTTTGATATAAAAAACAATAGAATCCCCCGTAATTTGATTGTCACCGCTCCACATAACAGGCTTATAATACATTATAGCAACCGAATCATCTGCAAGATAGGCTAAAGAATCACAAACAGCTTGTACTTCATCATTATATAATTTCACATCTTTATAAGCATAAAAATATTGCAACTCTTCACTGTCAATATCGAAAAGTGCTTTTAAAGTGTCGGCATAAATATAAAAGGTATCCGGTTGATTAATCAATCTCGCAATAGCACTGTCGGCAATAAAAGCATAATTGTCGTGCTTACTGAATTCACAATATTTTGACCACGTTTTTAAACTGTTTACCGTGTCAGTCAATTGGACATTTTCGTAGGCTTCGGCATACTCAATATTATTGTCATAGTACAAACTGTCCGATTCAATGATATATTCATTATAATATATTAGCACACTGTCTTTTAAATAAGATTTCTCTTTTTTAGAGTCGTAGATTCCGTTATAACAATAAAGTGTATTATTTTGATTATAGATAACTGTCTTGTCGACAACCTTTGCAACTTCGCTGACGGTATTATAAAACACGGTATCAGATTCCAATCGATATTTAGGGTTAGTCATTACAACACTTTCAAAGAAGTCGAACGCCTTTGTATTAAGGTAATAATAACCATACTTGCTTACCAAATCTTTAT
>JALNXP010000270.1 GCA_023230285.1 Bacteroidales bacterium
TTACATCAATGGCAGAAGAGCTACGGATTTTCGCAATGTTTTTTGAAGAAATAATATTTAAGATGTTATGCCGTTTGTGTTTGATTGCCCAGCCTTCGGCACTTTCAACCGTGGTCGTAAATAGTGACTGCGTGGATTTCATGCAAGTAACATATTTTACGCCACTGTCAGGGTGAGCACAATCACATATTTCTTTAAGGTGCGGCGCAATCGACCAGTCTACAAGTCCCGGGTATTCGGTAGTACCTGAAGGCAGATAACGGTTTTTTTCAGCCCATTCAGAAGGTAGTTCAATTCTTGAATCGGTTTTCCACCTGCCGATTAAACCAACCAAAGAGCAAGCTGTTTGTGCTTTGATGGCTTTATACGCTTCGGCTTTGGTTGCGCTGGCTGTGTTCATGCGTATTTATGCCAAGTAAGTATATTTTTAATGGTTTTTAATAATGAGAACTTATGTCTACAAATTGCCAATCTATCAATGCAAGGCCAAAGAGCGGATCCGCTGTATTTACAGGTTATACAATTGTTTTTCTTAAACCCTTGTATAGATTTGAAACAATGATATTTTAGTCTTAATCTCATGGTTTTTTCCTTTTGTTTCAAGATTACAAACATTAAAACAATATTTATTTATTTGTCAAGTTTTTAAAATAACGAATTATCTTCGCAGCTTAAAAAATCGCAATATTCTTTTACGGACTGCATATTTTTTATGGCTTGCTTATAATAAGACTCTTTTAATTCAACACCTATGCCCTTTCTGTCATTCGCAACTGCTGAAAAAACCTCGGAACCAACGCCCATAAAAGGAGTAAAAACAATTTCTTTTGGATTGCTATATAATTCAATTAACCTATTTATAATATCAAGCTGTAAAGGGTGTACATGTTTTTCATCGTCTTCTTCTTTGCTTTCTTTAAACTTTAGAACCTCATCAGGTCGAATATCGTCCCAAACACTTGAAGCGTATCTTTGCCAAATATAATGACTTAATTTATTTGAACGTGGATCAGATTTTTTATAGTATGTATTATTTAGATATTCCCATAATTCAAATTCATCAAAATTAGTTTCGTTTGTTTTGTTAAATTTCTTACACATTTCAGGTAAAACTGGGGTTTGTCCGTGATATTTTTTCAATCCATGATCGTGAGTAACAGGTATTTTGTTTTCGCCAGCTTTTACAAAAATTAAAACATAATCAGGCACAGCGGTGAAGCATTCAGTAGAATCCTCAACAATTTTTTTATGCATTAAACTCTGAACCATTGTTCTCATTCTCACTCTTAAAGGCTCTTTCCAGACTGTAATTCTATTACGATAATAAAACCCGTGTTTTTCATGAATTTTTATAATATCGTGAGGGAAGTCATAAAGATTGTGTTTCGTTGTGTGTGTTATTATATCCTGACAATGAATCGCGTTTATTCTGCCGGGCTTTGTTATACGCGCCATCTCTTTTATTAAAAACTCATATTGAGTTAGAAAATCTTCAATGGTGGCATTATTAGACATGTCTCTTTCGCTGCTTGAATATTTATAAAGTCCACAAAATGGCGGAGAATATACAGATAAATCTATTGAATTGTTATCCATTTTATCAACAACATTCATGCAATCATTGTTATAAATAGCGTAGTTTTCAGTTATAATTTGTTTTTCCATTTTTTTATCCTTTTATAAAATTTGGTAATGTTATTTTTTTTGTAACTTTATTTTTTTTGTTGTCGATAAAACCATGTAAATTTTTGTTTAATTTTTCCTGAAGCTGATACGCGTTTTCAGTTTTTAATTCAAGAGTTTTCATAACTCTTTCTTGGCCATCCGAAAAAACAAGATCGACAGTAACCGGTTTTTTTTGACCAAATCTCCAAAATCTCCTTATCGCTTGATAGTATTGTTCGTAACTCCATGTTGGAAAATAAACAGTATGATTACAATGTTGCCAATTTAAACCAAAGCTTGTCATTTTAGGTTTTGTTATAATTCTTTTTATTTCTCCTTTTGAAAAATTTAAAAGTATCTCTTCTTTTTTGTCTATGGACATTGAGCCTTTTATTTCGACAGCATCTTTGTCTAATTCATTTAGCAATTCGCTTTCTCTATTAAAATTAGTCCAATAAACTGAAGTTTTATTTTTTGCTAATTCAACAGCCTTTTCACATCTTTTTGTAATAGTATTTTTTTGTTCTTGTCTAACCTCGGTCATTGTTTTGGCTATTTCATTAAACATTAACATTTGACCGTTTCTTATCAAATTTTCTTCATTTTTTACTTTATGATAATTTTTTATAAGTTCAGGCAAAATATATTTTTCATCAGAATAACCTATATCTGAAGGTTTTTTGACAGACATAGCCCAACTATTTACAAATTTAAAAAAAGCATCGTGGGCATGTGGTTTTAAATACCACTTTACAGCTATTTCTTGAGGCCTAATATTGTTTTCATTATTTCCAAAATACATTCCCAACATATCCATATGGCCAAGATGACCAAGTGCTTCACTCGAAGTACCTAATTCGATATAATCATTTGGCGCTGGTGTTGCTGTAGATAAAAATCTGTATTTAGTTTTTTTCATAAAATCAGTTATTGCAGTTTTAAATTTACCATCGAAATTTTTTAAAATACTTGATTCGTCAAGTATAACGCATTCAAAATCTTTTGAATTAAATTTATCAAGTCTTTCATAGTTGCTAACTACAATTTTTTTATTGAATTTACCGTCTTTGCAATGCTCTATGTCATGCACTCCTATTTTTTCAGCTTCTTGCATAAACTGAAAAGCTACTGCAAGGGGCGTCAAAATTAAAACATTGCCATTAGTTTTTCTAATAATATTTTCTGCCAATGTTAATTGCATTAAAGTTTTACCTAAACCAGTATCAACAAATAAAGCAGCACGCCCTTTTTTTAATGCCCATTTTGTTATATGCCTCTGAAAGTCAAATGCTATTTCCGGCATATAAAGCGGATCAAATCCAAAATTACCGGTTAGTTGAGTCTTGCTATCTAAAAATTCTTGATAGTTCATATCCTTTATACCTTTATATTTTACCCTTTCCCTCAAAAATTAACTAATAGCTTCACCCGGACACGAATCCGCACACTCTCCACAGTCAATGCACTTTTTTTGATTTATAATCATTTGACTATATCCGCTGTCACCACGATGTGCAACAAATATTGCTTTAACATTACATATCTCTAAACATTGATTTGCCAAAA
>JALNXP010000036.1 GCA_023230285.1 Bacteroidales bacterium
AGCAGTTGTCAGTGATTCTTTTTATTCTTATCTAAAAAATGATACTCTGTATTCAGATAATGCGAAGTTTAAAAATCTTAAAATGATATTATCGTTAGATGAATTTAATTCTCATTTAGCTAATTCCGGAATTTATTTTGAGCATTTTCCTTCAATTACGTGGATAAATAAAGACGAATTTTCTTTTTCAAAAGCTTCTTCAAAATATAAATTCAACATAAAATCTCATATTGTATCGTTGTTAGGAGTATCTCCTGAGGGAGAAAATATTGATGAGAGTAATATTTACAACTACTATGCTTATACAATAGGGCAAGATTTGTTTGTCACACAAGGTACAAACAGAGATATATGTGTTGCCAAATCCGAAGCTGATGGTATTCTTTATGGCTCGGATAGGGTACATCGTAATGAATTTGGAATAACAAAAGGCACTTTTTGGTCACCGAAGGATAACTATCTTGCATTTTATAGGATGGACGAAAGCATGGTTACTAATTATCCATTAGTTGATATTACAACACGTATTGCTACTGTTGAGAATACTCGCTATCCTATGGCAGGCATGGCAAGCCATGAAGTCACAATAGGCATTTATAATCTTGCTACACGTAAAACGGTATATTTGAAAACCGGAGAACCTAAAGACCAATATCTTACTTCTGTAACATGGGACCCGTCAGAAAAATATATTTACGTTGGTGTTTTGAATCGTGAGCAAAATCATCTTTGGTTAAATAAATACGATGTTGTTACCGGAAATTTTATTAAAACTTTATTTGAAGAGAAAGATACTCAGTATGTAGAGCCTGAAACAGGTTTGATGTTTATTTGCAAAGATGCAACTCAGTTTTTATGGAAATCAAGGCGTAATGGATGGAATCATTTATACAAGTATGATACTGAAGGCAATTTATTGGCTCAGTTGACTAAAGGGAAATGGGAAGTTATCGATGTATTGGGTTTCAACAATAAAGAAACCGAATTATATATAACTTCTACAGAAGAAAGTCCCGTTCAAACTAATATTTATGCTGTCAATGTCAGCAATTCTACAACTAAACGGCTATCAAAAAATCATGGTACTCACCAAGCACTGTTGTCTTTTGATAAGGATTTCATCATTGATGTTTATAGCAGTACAGATGTTGTGCGTGTAATAGATGTTATTGATGTTCAGGGCAAAGTTGTCAAGAACATAATGGGAAACACCAATCCTATTGAAGATTATGCTGTTGGAAATATTATAATGGGGACATTGCAGAATGCTGTCGGTCAAGATTTGTATTATCGTTTAATTACGCCGCCGAATTTTGACCCGAACAAGCAATATCCTGTTTTTTTCTATGTTTATGGTGGTCCACATTTACAGATGGTTACAGACTCATGGAATGCAGGTGCCGGTTTTTGGGATTTGCGTTGGGCGCAACGTGGTTATATTGTTTTTTCCATGGATAATCGTGGAACTCCTAATCGTGGTGCTGATTTTGAACAAAGTATTCATCGTAATCTCGGTACTGTCGAACTTGAAGACCAAATGATTGGCGTTCAGTATCTTAAGTCTCTACCATGTGTCGATAACGGCAGAATGGCTGTAGACGGATGGAGTTATGGCGGTTTTATGACAATATCTCTTATGCTAAAATATCCTGATGTGTTTAAAGTTGGTGTAGCCGGTGGACCGGTAATAGATTGGAAGTATTACGAAGTTATGTACGGTGAACGATATATGGATACTCCGGAAGAAAATCCCGAAGGCTACGAACATGCTTCTCTTCTTAATTATGTAGATAATCTTAAAGGCGACCTTATGGTTATTCATTGTACTACCGACCCTGTAGTAGTATGGCAAAACAGTTTGGATTTTATTGACAAGTGTGTAGATGCCGGCGTGCAGCTTGATTATTTCGTCTATCCGGGACACGAACATAACGTAAGAGGTAAAGACAGAATGCATCTATATCAGAAGATAGAAAAATATATTGATAACGCTTTAAAATAAGCTGTTTTTATATGGAAATATTTATTGTTTTAGCACTTATTCTGGTTAATGGTTTTTTATCGATGAGTGAAATGGCTGTGGCTTCTTCACGCCGTACGCGATTAGAATCCGAAGCTAAAAAGGGTAGTACGCAAGCAAATGCTGTTTTGAAACTGATGAAAAATCCCGACATATTTTTGTCTACTATACAGATAGGTATCACACTCATCGGCATCTTAACAGGTTTATTTTCCGGCGAAGCTTTTGCCGAAGATTTAGCCCCGCTGATTGCTAAAATTAAAGGACTTGAAAATAATGCTCTCGCTATATCACAAATCATTATTGTAGTATTTGTAACATACTTGTCGCTTATCTTTGGTGAGCTTCTACCTAAACGTTTAGCAATGAGTTACCCTGAAAAAATTGCTAAAGGTATAGCTTCGCCAATGCGCTTTTTATCTAAATTATGTATTCCTTTCGTTTGGATATTGACAAAATCAACAAGTTGTCTTGTAAAACTTTTTAAAATTAAACCTGATGCTGACAGCAAAGTTACAGAAGATGAGATAAAAGCTATTATACAAGAAGGTAAAGATGACGGCGAAGTACAAGAGGTAGAACAAGATATAGTTGAGAGAGTGTTTACGCTTGGCGACCGTGATGTGGATTCTATCATGACACACCGCAGTGAACTTGTATGGCTTGATGTTAATGATAGCAACGAAGAAAACAGTGCAAAGGTAAAAAATAATCTTTTTAACATGTATCCTGTTTCTAATGAGGAACTTGATAATATTGTCGGTGTTGTTTTTCTGAAAGATTTGTTCGGTAAAATCGACTTGCCTGATTTTAAGATAACCGATGTAATTCAAAAGCCGCAATATCTTCCGGATAATATGAGCGTTTATGATGCACTTGAACAACTTCGTGCCGGCAGACTTAGGTCGAGTGTCGTAATTGATGAATTTGGCAGTGTACTCGGAATAGTGACAATGAAAGATATTATAGAAGCCTTATTGGGAAATATTCCCGAGGTAGGAGAGGAACAAGAAATTGTTGAGCGTGAAGATGGCTCTGTGCTTGTAGATGGGCAATGCTCTTTTTACGACTTCCTTGCTTATTTCGATGCTGAATATCTCTATAACTACAACGGAAAAAGTTATGTCACTATTAGCGGCTTAATTCTTGACGTCCTTGAACATATTCCGACAGCAGGGGAAAAATTTGTATGGGAAATATTTGAGATAGAAATTGTTGATATGGATGCTGCCAGAATTGATAAAGTGCTTGTTTATAGAATAAAACAAAATTAAATTTTTTTACTATGTATGATGAAACTTTTATGCGTGAAGCAATTAAATTGTCACGTCATTGTATCGAAAAGAACGCCGGCGGACCATTTGGAGTTGTGATAGTGAGAAACGGTGTGGAAGTTGGTCGCGGTTATAATATGGTGACCATTAATAACGACCCGACAGCGCATGCCGAGATAGTGGCTATTCGTGATGCCTGTAAAAATCTGAATACTTTTAAATTAGATGATTGTGAGATATATACAAGCTGTGAGCCTTGTCCGATGTGCTTCGGCGCAATATATTGGGCTCGTATCAAGAAAATCTATTATGCTGCCGACAGATTCGATGCCGAAAAAGCCGGTTTTGATGACTCCTTCATCTATAAAGAATTTGACCTCTCCGATAACCGCCGCAGTATCCCCGCAGAACAACATTGTAAACAGGAAGCCGTAAAAGTCTTCTGCGAATGGGAAAAGCTTGCTACTCGTGTAGATTATTGAGAAATAGTATACACCGTTTTCTGCTTATAAAAATTTTTGCTGTATATCGCAGTGCTGTTGTAAAACAACGTTTGTCGAAATAATGATATTTTCAATCTTACAACATGCTGTCATTTTGTCAACAGTGACAGTGTACTGTGTGTCAAAGTGACATTTTTAACTAATGGCACGTGTTTTGTATATTCTCCTATTGTCTTTGAAAAAAGACAGAAAATTAAAATTAATAAATAAACAAATAAAAAAATTGGAGGCTATTATGAAACTTGTAAGATTTAATGAACCAGTTACTTTCTCAGATTTATTTGAGGATTTCTTTAACACAGGATTAGTTCAACAAACTAACAAAAAAATGTCAGTTCCGGCTGTAAACATCGTAGATAACGAAAAAGATTATGTTATTGAAGTTGCTGTTCCGGGAAAACAAAAAGAGGATTTCAACATCAATATTGATAATGATGTTTTAACCATCTCAACAGAGACAAAAGCAGAGAAGTGTGATACTAAAAAGAATTACACTCGTCAAGAGTTTTGCTACTGCTCTTTTTCAAGGTCTTTCAACCTCACAGATGATATAGACAGGGATAAAATAGAAGCAAAATATGACAACGGCATGTTGTTAGTGACACTGCCAAAGAAAGAAGTTGTTACTTCCGATAAGTGCAAGCAAATAGACATTAAGTAAATAAGATAGGTGAGAGCCTATTCTTCTTCATCATCAGCAGAGATGATATAAACATCTTCGTCAGAGTTCTTTAAATAATAATGCTCACGTGCATATTTCTCACGAAATTCCTTATCGTACTGGAGTTTGTACAAAATAGCACTATCTTCTTGATACTCTTCGTCACAATGTTCTATCTTTTTATCCAATTGTTTAAGATGTTTGTTTAACTTATTCAATTCAAATAAGTTATCATTTTTGGAAAAAAGAATTATAGCGGCAAAGACAAGAGTAGCAATAAAATATCTGTTTAAGAAGATTCTTTTGAAATTGATGTTTTTGAAATTAAGTTTCATTATGTGTGTTTATATAAAACGGCTGTCGAGCAAAATCGGCAGCCGTTTTTTTTATTATTACCAAGCGTAAAGTGGAAATTGTGACATCAAATGATTAACTTGATTGCGTACATCATTGATTACGCTTTCATCTTCAATATTAGAGATAACTCTATCTATAAAATTAACTATTTCGGGGATATGATTTTCTTTGATACCTCTTGTTGTTATTGCAGGAGTGCCGACTCTCAGACCAGAAGTTTGGAATGGAGAGCGGGAGTCAAAAGGAACCATATTTTTGTTTACGGTGATGTCGGCTCTTACAAGGGTATTTTCGACCATTTTGCCGGTTATTTCAGGGAATTTGCTGCGTAGGTCTATAAGCATGAGGTGGTTATCTGTGCCGCCTGATATTACGTTGTAGCCTTTTTTCATAAATTCATCTGACATAAGTTTAGCATTTTTCTTAACTTGGGTGATGTATTGCAGATAGCTGTCGCTCAGTGCTTCGCCGAAAGCTACAGCTTTAGCTGCGATAACATGTTCCAGTGGTCCGCCCTGTACGCCGGGGAACACTGCTGAATCCAATAACGAAGACATTTTTCTGATGACACCTTTTTTGGTCATTTTACCATAAGGATTATCAAAATCTTTGCCTATCATAATCATACCGCCTCTTGGTCCGCGTAAAGTTTTATGTGTAGTTGTAGTTACAATATGACAATAAGCCATCGGGTCATTTAAAAGTTTGCGGGCTATAAGTCCGGCGGGGTGTGAAATATCTGCCATCAGGATAGCACCAACTTTGTCGGCGATTTCTCTCATGCGTTTATAATCCCAGTCGCGGGAGTAAGCAGATGCACCTGCGATAATTAATTTAGGTTTATTAGCTATAGCAATTTTTTCCATTGCATCGTAGTCTACAGTACCTGTTTCTTTGTTGACTTCGTAAGCCACCGGTTTATATAAAATACCTGATGAGTTAACAGGGGAGCCATGTGAAAGGTGTCCGCCATGTGATAAATCCAAGCCCATAAAAGTATCGCCGGGATTAAGGCATGCCAATAACACAGCCATATTTGCCTGCGCACCACTGTGCGGCTGTACATTTACCCATTCAGCACCAAAAAGCTCTTTTGCTCTGTCAATGGCAAGTTGCTCAGTTTCATCAACATTTTGACAGCCGCCGTAATATCTTGCGCCCGGATATCCTTCTGCATACTTGTTAGTCATTACTGAACCCATAGCTTCAAGCACTTGTTCACTGACAAAGTTCTCGGAAGCAATTAACTCAATACCATTGAGTTGTCTCTCTTTTTCTTTTTGTATTATTGAAAATACTTTCTCGTCACGTACCATGTTTTATTGTTTAAAATTGACATCTGCAAAAGTAATAAAAAAAACTCTATATATTGTTTTTTTTGATAACTTTGCATTTGGTATTTTTTAAGAAAAACATTCAGAAATAATGATAGCCTGAAATGAGGAAATATTATCATTTTATGAATATTGGTAAACATTGTAAAATATAAAAATTATATAAATTATGAGTGACAAATTGGTTATTATTCCGACTTACAAGGAAAAAGAGAATATAGAGCGTATATTAAGATATACACTTTCATTAGAAACCGGATATCATATCCTTATTATTGATGACAACTCTCCTGACGGCACAGCCGATATTGTTAAAAATCTGATAAAAGAATTTCCTGACAGGCTTTTCATTGAAGAAAGGGAAGGAAAACTTGGACTTGGAACAGCGTATATTTATGGTTTTAAATGGGCGTTGGCACGCGACTACAAGTATATTATGGAAATGGATGCCGACTTTTCGCATAATCCTGATGACTTAGACAGATTGTGTAAGGCAATAGATGACGGTGCGGACTTAGCTGTAGGGTCACGGTATATTACCGGTGTTAATGTTGTAAATTGGCCTATGAGCAGAGTGCTGATGTCTTATTATGCTTCGGCTTATGTAAGATGTGTAACAGGCATGCCGGTCAGAGATACTACTGCCGGTTTTATATGCTATGCACGTCATACTCTCGAAGCCATCAATTTCAACAATATTAAGTTTACAGGATACGCCTTCCAGATAGAAATGAAATATACCACATACAAACTTGGTGGTAAAGTTGTGGAAGTTCCTATCATCTTTACCGATAGAACTGAAGGTCAGTCTAAAATGAGCTCCGGTATCTTCGGAGAAGCTGTTATCGGGGTATTAAAACTCCGTTTTAGGAATTATAAAAAGCTTCATCATGAAATTCATCCTTCGGAATGCTAATGTTGTTAACGAGGGTGTTGTAGGTTGTGCAGACATCGTCCTTGCTGATGGCTTGATAGAAAGAATTGAGCCGGTGGGACGTATTACAGCCAATGAACTTCCGGCAGTTGATTTATCGGGTTTGTTTTTGTTTCCGGGTGTTATTGACGACCAAGTGCATTTTAGAGAACCGGGGCTTACTCATAAAGCCGACATACATACCGAAAGCATGGCAGCTGTTGCCGGCGGTGTCACATCTTATATGGATATGCCTAATACTAAGCCGCAAACTACTTCAGTCAAACTCCTTGAACAAAAGTATATGTTGGCAACAAACAGCTCTTTTGCCAATTACGCATTTTATTTAGGTGCCACTAATGATAATATAGAGGAATTGACTAATGTTAATTATAATTATATTCCCGGAATTAAAGTGTTTATGGGGTCGTCTACGGGTAATATGCTTGTAGACAACGAAGTAACATTAGAAAAAATATTTTCCGAAGTAAACACGCTGATAGCTGTACATGCCGAAGATGAAGATGTCATAAAACATAATACTGAAATCATCAAAAAACAATATGGCGATAATCCGCCTTTTTCTGTACACCCTGCAATTCGCTCCGATGAAGCGTGCTATTCCTGCTCGCTAAAGGCTGTTAACCTTGCAGAAAAATATGGTTCACGTCTGCATCTTCTTCATCTTACTACTGAAAAAGAGATGAAACTTTTGTCTGCAAAATATGATAAAGCTAAAATCACAGCCGAAGTATGTGCGCAACATCTGTGGTTTACAGATAAAGATTATCAATCTAAAGGTCAGTATATTAAGTGTAACCCTGCTATAAAAACGGAAACTGACAGAAATGCTCTTAGAGCTAACCTCATCAATGGAAATATTAATGTAGTGGCTTCCGACCATGCGCCGCATACGTTGGAAGAAAAACAGAAACCGTATTTTGATTGTCCGTCAGGTATGCCTATGGTGCAACATACTTTTCATGTAATGCTCGAACTATGCAAACAAGGTATCTTCAAACTCGAAGACATTCCATTCTGGATGTCGCATAATCCGGCAAAATGCTTTAATATCTCTAACAGAGGTTTCATCCGCGAAGGTTATGCTGCCGACTTAGTGGCTGTTGATATGAATGATGTTACTCCGGTAAATAATAAAACATATTTCTACAAATGCGGATGGTCGCCGTTTGACGGCTTTGTCTTTAACTCTAAAATAAAATATACTTTTGTTAATGCTAAATTGGTTTATGCTGATGGAAAGATAGTGAACTCGCCTGTTGGTGAACGTATGTATTTTGAAAATGAATAACATTAATATTATACTAAATATGAAATCTATAATTTATAAACTTCTATCTTTAGCAATTATGCTTGTTGTGTTTGTCGGTTGCAACAATAGCGAAGAAGTTGTTATCTCAACTTATCCCGATGGACAAGCTAAATTGGTGCGTTGTTATGACAGTCATGATTCTACCACATATAAGGAAATCCAATATTATGATAATAATCAGAAGAAGCTTGAAGGCAAATATATAGAAGGTCAGAAATCTGACGAATGGACGGCGTGGTATCGTAATGGTAGTGTATGGAGTAAAGGATATTTCAAAAATGGTAAATCTGATGGCAGACGCACTATATATTATGATAACGGCATCAAATATATCACCGGCGAATATTCAGAAGGCGTAAGAGTCGGAGTATGGGAATTTTACGATTCTGTAGGAGTGCTGATAAAAAAAGTTGACTATTCTACTTTTGAATAAAAAATTTGTATAAAAAACGAGCTGTAAATGAGCGAATTATTTGGAATAGATGAGCATTATCATAATTTATAAGACATCCAATTTCAAAAATAATATGGTTTATATGTTCTGCAGTATGTCGTAAACCATTTTTAAAGCACTGAGTGCGGCACGCTTTATATTTATATCTCTTGTATTTCCAAGATGCAGCAACTTGCATGTAATGTTTTTATGATAAGCTACAGCAAGCCAAACCGTACCTACCGGTTTGTCGGTTGTGCCGCCGCCGGGACCTGCTATTCCGGAAACGGCAATACCAATATCGGTATTCAGTATACTGATAACACCTTTTACCATTTCACATACAGTTTGTTCACTTACAGCACCATATTGTTCTATTGTCTTTGCAGATACTTTGAGCGTATTGATTTTAACTTCATTAGAATAAGAGATGATAGAACCTTTGTAATAATCCGAACTTCCAGCCACCATCGTTATAAGATGAGATAGATAACCTCCGGTGCAGCTTTCTGCTGTTGAAATAGTTAAATTCCTTGTTTTAAGCATCTTACCAACTACTACTTCAAGTGTTTCATCATCATAGCCATACACAATATCAGGAATTAACGTTTCTAAACAGACAAGCTCATTATCAACAGTTTTCTTATTAGCATCATAGTCATCACCAAAAGCTGTAATGCGCAATTTTACGCTGCCGTAATTTGGCAGATAAGCTAACTTTATATTTTCAGGCAAATTGTTTTCCCATTCTTGAATTCTTTCTGCAACAAAAGATTCTCCCAAGCCATGTGTCATCAAAGTTCTGTAATATATTCCGCTGAGTTTGTATTTTTTCGTCACACGAGGCATTACTTGCTGTGTCATTAAACATTCCATTTCGCGAGGCACTCCGGGTAAGAAAACCACCATCTTGCCGGCTTCTTCGAAAAGCATGCCGGGTGCCGTGCCGCAACTGTTGAGTAGAGGAATACATTTTGCCGGAACTAAAGCCTGTGAGCGGTTGACATCAGTAAGAGTATAGTGCAGTTTATGAAATCTTGTCACCACATTTTCGTACATTTCGTCATTGAAAACAAGATCGCAATTATACAACTTACAAGCACACTTCTTAGTGATGTCATCATTTGTAGGACCAAGTCCACCGGTAACAATCACAATTTCCGCATAACTTTTAGCATCAGTCAAAGCTTTTAAAATATCATCTTCATTATCGCCAACAGTAGTCATGCGACAGATGTTTATTCCTGCCAAACTCAATTTTTTCGCAATCCAAGCGGTGTTACTGTTAATCACTTGACCTATAAGTAGTTCATCACCAATAGTTATTATTTCGCAATTTGTCATAATTCAAAAATATTTAGCATGCAAATATAATTTTTATTCTTTGAATGATTAGAAAAGTTGTCATAATTAAAGAAAATTTTTACAAATTGACATAAGTTGTCACAGCGAAGTGCGACATTTGCGCCATGAAAATAAATTATAATAAGGTGAAAAATCAAAGAATTATTTTTAACTTTGCACAAGACATTTTAATTAAAAACAATGAAACAATGAAACAATTTACAAATCTCTATACATTAAGCAAAACATTACGTTTTGAGCTGATACCTATTGGCAAAACATTAGAGTACGTCCAACAAAACGGATTGCTCACACAAGATGAACAACGCGCCGATAGTTATAAAAAAGTCAAAAAAATTATTGATGAGTATCACAAGGCTTTTATTGAGCGCGTTTTGTGCAATTTTAAACTTCAAGTTGAAGATGAAGGCAAGAAAAATTCGCTGGAAGAGTATTTCTTTTACTACAATTTGCCAACCAATGATGAACAGCGAAAAAAAGTTTTTCCGGATATTCAAGCGAAACTTCGTAAACAAATAGTCGATTGCTTTACAAGCGATGCTTTGTTCAAACGCATTGATAAGAAAGAACTGATAAAAGAAGATTTACAATCATTCGTAAAAACAATAGAGGAAAAGAATCTTGTTGCCGAATTTCATGATTTCACAACCTATTTTACAGGTTTCCATGAAAACCGCCAAAATATGTATTCCGACGAGGCAAAATCAACGGCTATTGCTTACCGCTTGATTCACGAAAATTTGCCCAAGTTTATTGATAACATATCGACTTTTGAGAAAGTGGCGGCAACTGACGTTAAAAATAATTTTACAAAGCTCTATGATGAAATGTCGGAATATTTAAACGTAAAGGAAATTGCCGATATATTCAAGCTGAGTTATTATTCTAAAGTGCTTACACAAACGCAGATAGATGCTTACAATGCCGTCATAGGAGGCAGGGCAGAAGAACAGGGCAAGCCTAAAATTCAGGGATTAAACGAATACATAAATCTGTACAATCAAGATAAAAACGCTCGACTTCCGAAATTAAAACCGCTATACAAACAAATTTTGAGCGACCGCAACGCTATTTCGTGGCTGCCCGAAGAGTTTAATAATGATAACGAGGTGTTGGAGAACATTGAAAAATGCTATCAGGAAATTAGCGAAAAGGTTTTAAGTGGCGAACATTCGCTGATACATCTATTGCTTAATTTGAAAGAATCTGATTTAAGTAAAATCTACCTTCGTAACGATTTATCGCTCACCAACATATCGCAACAACTGTTTGGGGATTGGAACATAATAAAGAAAGCTATTGAAGCGGATTTTGTAAACAATAATCCACTAAAGAAAAACGAAAAAGCCGAGAAATATGAAGAACGCAAAAGCAAATATTTAAAATCGTTCGACAGTATTTCTATTGGGTACATTAACGAATGTCTGAAAGCCGTACAAAAGGAGGAAAAGGTGCAGGATTATTTTGAGAAGGCGGAACTGACGGATAAACTCACAAATCAAAAGAATAATATTTTTACCCAAATTGGAAATACGTATGCCGAGGTAAAAGATTTACTAAATACATCTTATCCTCAAAATAAGAATCTCTCGCAGGACAAAGTTAATATTGCTAAAATCAAAGATTTACTTGAGGCTTTGAAGAATTTGCAACATTTTATTAAACCTTTATTGGGAAACGGCGACGAATCAGACAAAGATGAGCGTTTTTACGGCGAATTTTCAGCGATTTTAGAAATTATAGACAGCATAACGCCTCTTTACAATAAAGTGCGCAACTATGCCACACGCAAACCATATTCCGATGAAAAAATAAAATTGAATTTTGAAAACTCCACCTTGCTCGACGGTTGGGATGTCAATAAAGAACCGGATAACACAAATGTTATCCTCCGCAAAGACGGTTTATATTACTTGGGCATCATGAACAAGAAGTACAACAAAATCTTCGAATCGGAGAATATAAAAAGCGGTGGCGAATGTTACGAAAAAATGGATTATAAACTGTTGCCCGGCGCAAATAAAATGCTGCCAAAAGTATTTTTTTCAAAATCACGTATTGATGAATTTGCACCAAGCAAAGAAATACAGGATAATTATGCCCATGAAACACATAAAAAAGGCGCAACTTTTAATATTGACGATTGCCATAAATTAATTGATTTCTTTAAAAATTCTATCAATAAACATGAAGATTGGAAGAATTTTAACTTTAAATTTTCAGATACAAACAGTTACGAAGATTTAAGCTGGTTTTATCGTGAAGTGGAACAACAAGGTTATAAAATCACATTTCGGAACGTTTCCGAATCCTATATTAATCAACTTGTAGAGGAAGGCAAACTCTATCTTTTCCAAATCTATAACAAAGATTTTTCACCGTTCAGCAAAGGCACACCTAATATGCATACGCTTTATTGGAAGATGCTTTTTGACGAGCAAAATTTGGCTAATGTGGTTTATAAACTCAATGGCCATGCAGAGGTTTTCTTTCGTAAAAAATCGATTAGTTGGAGTGATGAGGTTATGCAAAAAGGACACCATTACGATAAGTTAAAGGAAAAATTTGATTATCCCATTATCAAAGACCGTCGCTATACGGTTGACAAATTTCAGTTTCACGTGCCAATAAACATGAATTTTAAGGCAGCAGGCATAAACGATATCAACGAAAAGGTGAATACATTTCTCAAAGAGAGCAACGCCACACACATTATCGGCATTGACCGCGGCGAACGGCATTTACTTTACCTCACATTGATTGATTTGAACGGCAATATCAAAAAACAGTTTTCGCTTAATGAAATTGTAAACGAATACAATGGTAACACATACAAAACCAACTATCACGATTTGCTTGATGTGAAAGAAAAAGAACGTGAGAAAGCTCGCGAGAATTGGCAAGCCAGTGAAAACATCAAAGAATTGAGGGAAGGTTATTTAAGTCAGGTAATTTACAAAATCACACAATTAATGGTGCAATACAATGCCATTGTGGTGTTGGAAGATTTGAATTTCGGATTTATACGCGGTCGTCAAAAAGTTGAAAAATCCGTTTATCAACAATTTGAGCATAAATTAATTGACAAACTGAACTATTTAGTCGATAAAAAGGCAGATGCAGATGCAGATGGCGGACTTTTACACGCATATCAATTAGCCAACAAATTTGTGAGTTTCCAGAAATTGGGCAAACAGAGTGGCTTCTTATTCTATATCCCGGCGTGGAATACCAGCAAAATGGACCCGACAACGGGATTTGTAAATCTGTTTGATACTCGTTACGAAAACGAAGACAAGGCAAAAGCCTTTTTTGAAAAATTCGACAGTATAAAATACAATGCCGACAAAAATTGGTTTGAATTTGCTTTCGATTACATCAAATTTACCGCTAAAGCCGAAGGTACGCGCACTAAATGGACACTTTGCACCTACGGCAACCGTATAGAAACGTTCCGGAATCCCGAAAAAAACAATCAGTGGTATAATAAAAAAATTGACCTTACGGAAACATTTAAAGACTTTTTTAACGGTGATTATCAAGGCGACTTAAAAGCAAAGATTCTGACACAGACAGGTAAGCCATTTTGGGAAGGTCTGCTGCATTTATTGAAACTCACGCTGCAAATGCGTAACAGCATTACCGGAA
>JALNXP010000272.1 GCA_023230285.1 Bacteroidales bacterium
TCATCATCGAGAAGAACAACCGAGTGAGGGTGTATGCCTTGTAAGTCCCTGTGGTGTTGTCAACCAGCATGCCCCATTTACCCGTTTTTTCTTTGATGATTTGAGAGTCTTTGATGAAATCCTCGGCACTTGATGGCAATGTTGTGATCCCCGCTTCTTTCAGGATATCCTTGTTGTAATAAAACACAATTGGATGAACATCCAGAGGGAGGCTATACAACTTGCCATCGAAACGACAGGCGTTAAGAGGTTCTTGCTGGAAATCATCAAGGGTTGTTTTGTCGATGTATTGGTCAAGAGCGAGGAACGAACCGTTCGGGACATAGTTCAGAAGATTCGCTTGGTGGCAAACGACAACATCAGGAGCCGTTTTCGCTGCCAATGCCGTTGTCAGTTTTGTATAGTAGTCGTCAAACTTAACCATACTGTTCACCATTTTCACTTCATTCTGACTCTCGTTGAATTCCTTGATCATGGCATCGAAGAATTCTCCGTCGCCTCCCGTAAACAAAGACCAGAAGGTAAGTTCGACCGGCTTGTCGGAAGAACTTGTCTCTTGCGCGGGTTGTGCGAATAGTATTCCTATCGTAAGCAACAGAACAAAAACAAATACGATACGCTTTTTCATGTGATTCCTCCTTTGTAGACTCACAAGAATTACTAAGCCTCTTCAACGAGTTGTTTCTCGATATAGCAATCTCGTTGGGATCTCCTGTTTGATGTAAGGCAATGAAGGGTCTTCGATATGTGCTATGAGACTTTCCATTGCTGTATATCCGAGCCTGAACTTAGGGACGTCGACTGTAGTAAGCGCAGGTTGGAGAAATTGTGATAGATATAGGTTGTCGTATCCAATTACTTCTATTTGCGCGGGAACGGCAAGATCGTTTTCCGAAAGGCTTTTTAGGACGCCCATGGCGGTCATGTCGTTAAAGCATGCAATAGCGGTAAAATCCAGCCCCCGGTTGAGTGCCTGGTTTACGGAAGCATATCCTTCTTCGATATGGCCGCTGACTTCCAGTATGTATTGCTCGTCCGGTTTGATGCCGTGCTCGCTGAATGAGGCTTCCATGCCTCTGATTCTTTCGGTCGTGTTGCTGACTTTGTCAGGTCCTTTCAGGTAAAGTATTTTTTTGTGCCCGGCATCGAGCAGATAGTCGAACACCTGCTTTTGTCCCTCATAATCACTATGAAGGATACTGTGATTTTCCAAGGTCGGAAGATAGCGGCCAGGGAAAATGAAGGGAATTCTGAGGTTCCTGTATTGGGCCAGATGTTCTTCACTCATCTCGAAGACGGGCATGATGATCAGTCCGTCGACTTTTCTTGCCAAGAATATTTGGACCAACTCCTTCTCTTTCTTCAATGATTCTTCAGTGGAACCCAATAAAAGATGATATCCCTCTTTGTCTGCCATTTCGACAATCCCTTTGCTTACTTCGCTGAAGAAAGGATTGCTGCTATCGGCGGTAATGACACCAATCGTTTTGCTGTGAGATGAACGCATCGAGGAGGCCAAAGCGTTGGGGATATACTCTTTTTCTTTGGCCGTATGGATAATAATGCCACGTGTCGCTTCACTGATTTTCTTGTCTCCGCGCAAGGCTCGGGAAACGGTGTTGATCGAGAAACCCGTAATTTCAGCTATGTCTTTCAGCGTCGTACTCACGGATTAATGTTAACATTGAAGACGACATATGCAACAAAATCATTGAATAAAAGGAAGAAAACACCACCATAAAATGGATTAACGTTAATCTCAATGGAAGCATTTGACAATACACGGAAGAAACGAAAGCATATGAAAAGGTATGTTTCCCTTTACGCGGCTCGTTTGCTGGGTTTGATATAAAAAGGCATCCATTTTCAATGAATGCCTTTCGTCCTACTATCCGTTACAAAGTGGACGGTGTCTTCCTTCCGTTTTGCATTTCCGTAACGGGTTTCTTACTTGCCTTGCAATTTCGCTTTCAGAAGGCCGATCGTTTTTTGGTCGAGTCCCACCGTTTTCTGCAGATATGCGTCGGCTACCTTGCCGACCAATTTGTACCGCCCGTTTCGCCTACTTTGTGGAGGAGTATGTAGATCTTTTCACTTCAAAAAAATACACTCCCGGCTTGGGATTCGTGATGGAACCTTTGGAATGCTTGTGGCTGTTCAGATGATCACGCTTTCTGAAATGCTTCGAGGCTTTTGTTTGTTCCCGCGAGGACCATCTGGTCTCCTTTGCGGAACACCGTCTCCGGAGTGATCATCCCAGTCGCCTTGCCTTGGTGCACCAACGCGATGATGTTGATGCCCCATTTCTTGCGGAGATCCAGTTCGAGGACGGTCTTTCCGTCAAACTGCCCGTTTACCTGGATCTCCACAATGGAGAAATCATCGCAGAGGGGGAGCCAGTCCAGTGCTTCATGCATGCAGAGCATCTTAGCAAGTCTTCTTCCCATGTCCTCTTCCGGGAATACCACTTCCGCTCCCAGTTTCTGCAACACCCTGGCATGGTCGGCGCTGCTTGCCTTGCTGATGACTCGGGGCACGCCGAGTTCCTTTGCGTTCAGCGTGGCGAGGATATTGCTTTCTACGTCTTTGCCGATGCAGACGATGACGGTCCCGCAATTGTCAATGCCGGCTTCGGCAAGCGCGTCCTTGGTGATCTCGTTGATGTAATAGACTCGGCTTGCTTTTTGTTTGAGCTTTTCCAGTTTCTCGGGACTGTTGTCCAGAGCGATGACGTCCTTTCCCAAAGCAAGCAATTCCTGGGCGAGCGTCGCCCCGAATCGACCGATGCCGATGATGCCGAACAAGTTGGGATCTATGGTTGGTTTTCCCATTCTGTTTCCTCCTATCCGATGCTGATTGATTCTTCCATATAGTGAATATGGCGGACTGAACACTTTCGCAGACTGTCCGCAATCGTGACCGGTCCAAGACGCCCTACGAACATAAGGACCATCAGGATGCATTTTCCTCCCACGCCGAGTGTTCCGGTGACGCCCATGGATAATCCCACGGTGCCGAACGCTGATATCGCTTCAAAGACGAGCGGCAGCAGACCGGACCGATCCTGTTCGAAGACGGAGAGCAGAAAAACGCCCAGAACAAGGAGCAGCGCGGAAATGGTCGTCACCGCATACGCCTTGGAAATGCTGTCGTCGGATATTTTCCTGTTGAATTCCGTCGCTTCATGTCTGCCGACGATCGCCTTTACGCTGGAC
>JALNXP010000273.1 GCA_023230285.1 Bacteroidales bacterium
GCTGACTATGCCGAGTATTGCCGTAAAGCTGAAATTCAGTCCGAATATTTTCAATCCTACTAAAGCGCCGAACAGACAAAGTATTGTAGACGCAAGTGATAAGATAGAGATGCTTATTTTTTTGAATCTGAACACCAAGAAGAAGAACATGATAAAGATAGAGAATATTAAACCTATTGCTATCTCCGGCAGCAGCCATTTGTTGACTGCTTTTGAGCCGCCGTAATCCAATGTAACGCCTTCCGGCAGATTCGGCTTAAATTTCTCATCAACATTTTTGATGACATCGGAGAGGACTTTGGCTTGATTAAAACCTTGAGCTACATCGGCAGAGACTGTGACACATTTGACACCGTTTTTATGAGCAATTTGTGCAGGTTTCCAATCGGCAACAACCTTGCTGATTTGGCTCAACGGCACTGATACGCCGGGTACAGCAGTAGACACTAACTCGTTATTAAGGTCTTCGGCATTAAAATTGTCTGTTTCCCTATTAATTCTTAACTTAACGGGTATCGCCTGTCCATTTTCCCAGATGGTTGTCAGCGGCATGCCGCTGAGGTTGGTTGCCAAATTAGCAGAAAGCATAGTCTTTGTAACGCCAAAACGCGCAGCCTGCTCTTTATCCATAACAACGTCTGTATAAACAACATAGCCATCGTTGTCGCTATGTATCCATGCTAAATCGCCATTGCGGGAATGTAAATAATCATATATCTTTTCCGCTTCCTCGTTAAGTACTTTTGTATCATCGCCGTACAAACTTATCTCTATCGGATTTTTCACAGATTGATAATCAAGCTGTTTAAACCTGACGAAAGCTTCAGGGAAATAATCCATATATTTATCGTAATAGTCGGCGATAATACTCTCACAGTCTCGCATCGACTTAGTATTTACTATAAATTGAGCATAATTAGAGCCGGGCATGTTTGGAGCGTAAGCAGCCATAAAACGCGGCGAACTCGTGCCTACAAACTTGGTTACTGATAACACTCTTTCATCTGCCAACAAAATTTTCTCCATGCTGTCACTCACTTGAGCTGTCCGGTCAAGTGAACTGCCAATAGGCAAATTAATTTCTACTGCAAAACAATCACGCTCGGCTAACGGCATCAACTGAATTGGCGAAAACATAAACAATATAACAGCCGCTACTATCGTCAACGCTCCAAATGTCATAGTTATCTTTGGATGATTAAAGCATTGCTCTACAAGCTTTTCATAATTTCCCTGTAAAAATTTGAAGAACTTATTTTGAACACGTGTCAACAAAGACGGCTTGTCTGTATCGGAATAGGCTTTGATAAATCTAAATTCCAAATATGGCACCATAAATATAGCTATTGCTAAAGATACAAAAAGTGCAATGGTGATAGTATAAGGAAACAGCCTTACAAAATCCGCAAAAATGCCGGAAAGAGTAAACAAAAACGGATAAAACATAATACTGATGGTAAATGTAGCCATAAACAGAGAGCCGGAAAATCGTTTAGCACTGTCAAGAGCAGAGTACCATCGAGAATGCCCTTGATTGAGGTTGGCAATGTAGCCGTCAATAACAACTATGGAGTTATCGACTATCATGCCTAAAACGACAATAAGTGCAGCGAGCGTAACCGTATTCAGCTCCAAGCCTACAATATACATAAAAGCGAGCGTTATGGCAACAGTTACAGGTATGCCTATCGCAGCCACCAATGCCGAACGCAACGGAAACAAAATAAGCATCACGGCAATAACAATAAGTATGGACAGTACCAAATCTCGTAAAAACGAATATATTGATTTGTCGACTACTTTAGGCAAATCTGAGACCTTTGTTATGTTTACGCTGTCGGGGAGGATTTTCTGCATCTCATCAATAACGACATCTACTTCTTTACCAAATTTCACTATGTTGTTGCCCGGACGCATTTCCATTGATAGAATCAAAGCATCTTTAGCATTCTGAGTAATGTAGCTGCTTGGCTCTGCAAACTGTCGCTTTATGGTCGCAATATCTTTCAGTCTGATGACATTGTCGCTCATATCGGAAAACACTATCTGCTCTCCTATTTCATATTCGGAACTCATGCTGCCTACCACTTGCACCGGCGAGATAATTTCACCATTGTCAATGCTGCCGCTCGTAGTTAAAAAGCCCTGCGAGAACAAATTAATCATCAGTGTTTGCGAATTGATGCCGTATAAATCAAGTTTGTCAGGGTCTATATAAATGTTTATCTCTTCATCTTGCGCACCATAAATTTTAACATTTCCCATAGACGGTATCATGCGGAGTTTATCGGCTAATAAATTCATATAATTCTCAAGTTCTACAATAGACTTGTCGTCAGAGTCCATAGAAATCAACAAAGAAGAGGTGTCGCCGAAATCATCATTGACGACTATTGCAAGTACGCCAGGAGGCAGTGTGCTTTTGAAATCTTTAAGTCCATGTCGTATTTTAGACCAGACCTCGTTTTTATTATGTACATTCTTGTCGAGTTCTACAAACACATATACTATGTTATTCTGAGTGTACGAATAAGTTTTTTGCTTGTCAACATCTCGAAATGTAAACAGAAAGTTTTCCAAAGGCTTTGTAAGTTGCTCTTCAATTTCTTCGGAAGAAGCACCGGGATATACAGCGGCAACAACCCCCTGACGAATGGTGAAATCAGGAAACTCATTTTTATTCATCTTTATTAATGAATAAACTCCAAAAGCGATTAAAATGACAACAATCAAATACACAATGCCTTGATTGCGCATCATAGTATATATGATATCTCCTTTTTGATTCTTTTTCATTGCTCGATAAGTTTTGTGCCTTCACATACTTTTTGGAAACCGGAAACTATTATTTTATCTCCGGCTGATAAACCTTCTGTAACAATAACACCCGACTTTTTCAAGTCGCCAATTGTAATTTGTTGTCGAACTGCAATAGAGTTTTTAGACAACCATACATATTTACCATCTTTATCAAGTTGTACGGCTTGAGAAGGAATAACTATGCCTGAAGTATGTAAGTCGGTATCAACTAATACTTTACATATCATTCCGGGTAATATGTTACCAACAGAATTATTTATCGATAACTTCGCCGTATAAGAATGAGTAAATCTGTCAGCTACAATGCCGATTTCAATTACTTTGGCAGGTATGTCGGAAATGTTCAACGCCGACACGCTGACCAATGCAGATTGTCCAA
>JALNXP010000031.1 GCA_023230285.1 Bacteroidales bacterium
CGAGGGGCGCAAACCCCGCGACGAGCACGAGGATGAGGATTCTGATAAGAAAGAATCTTCCGAAGGCAAGGATGCGGACGAAGGAAAAGATCGTCGTGACGACCGTCGTGGCGGCTTTGGCGACCGTGGCGGATACGGACACCGTGATGACGACCGCCGTGGCGGATATGGTGACCGCGGCGGGTACGGGCATCGTGATGACGACCGTCGTGGCGGCTTTGGCGACCGTGGCGGATACGGGCATCGTGATGACGACCGTCGTGGCGGCTTTGGCGGACGAAGTTTCTCGCGTCCTGACCGGTACGATGATCATCGTGATGGATCTAGCAGAGATAGCGATGACCGCAAACCCAAGCCGTACGGTTTCGATAAATTCCGTGAGACCAAGACCAGAGGAGAAGACGAAAACGACAATTTCTTCTGGCTCGATGATGCGAAAGACAAGAAAGACGATAAATAACGGAGTCGTTTGTTGTGAGAGGGGGATCCTGGAAAAGGATCCCCTTTCCTTTTGTTTTTGCTTTTCTTGCGGAAACGATTCGGTCTTGTTGCCTGTCATCCGAAATGCATGAAAAAATAAGGATCCACTTGTAGTGCGTCTTCTTATTTCATCCATAGGTCTTGGAATTGTAAGATTGAAATTCGTGTCTTCAAGGATTGTGCTTTCGGTTTATCTCCATTCTACGCTTATGGATGATAATCGGTTGCAACCTCTGATAGGACTGTCCTCCCTCCGCTTTTGAGAAAAAGATATCAACTCCCGATGCAAAAGTAATTCTGCATCGCCACACTGATACCACCGAGGATATACCCATCTTTTCTCAAGTTTGAAGCTTCAATTTTGATGTTTTGCTTTCCCAGAGAAAAAATTCTTGTGTTTATGGCATCCTTTGTGGAATCAACGATTGAAGTAAGGTCGATAAATTCCGCTTCATTGGTTGTGATGATGATTTTTTCTGGAGAAAACATTTCTGCAAGGATGACGGCACCTGTAGCTATCAGGGATGCGTATTCTTTGACGAATTTTTTGCAATTCTCATTTCCGCCCCTTGCCTTGACGAAAATCGATTCGATGGTATCATCCGTCCCGTATCGCGTGTCAAAAGCTTCCACCTTGCCTTTCAGATTATCCAGTCCTGTATAGAGTTCCAGGCATCCGCGGTTGCCGCATGCACACACCGGTCCTTGAAAATTAATTGATACGTGGCCGATTTCAATCGAACTGTTGTGGTATCCGCGTAACAACACACCGTGAAGAAAAGCTGCGGCTCCGATCCCTTTCCCGATGTTATAAAGGACCACATTGTTGGAGTCTCTGCCTTTTCCGAACCACATCTCGCCGAGCAACGCGGCGTTGCTGTCGTTTTCTGTGAAGAAAGGAAGCCTGAACTCACGTTGTACGAGATCTCTGACCTTCTGAATGTTCCAAAAATATGGTGCTTCTTTCTCTACAAACTGGGCGTCTGTGGAACGGATCCCTGGGGTGATGCATACCACTCCGATGCAGGTGCTTTGGGGAGGGATATGCGACGCCGCCTCCCTGATGATTTCTTGTATCGCAAACTCGTCGAACATCTTCCAGTTCATTTGAAAACTTTGGGAAAAAAAGAAATTGCCACTAATGTCAGTGACGGTCGAAGTTGTGGAATCCCTGTTTAAGTAAAGAACGATGACACAATACCTGTTTTGGCGAATGGAAAGATATCTTGCCCTTCTGCCCCTTAGGTCACTATAGTACGCTTTTTCAGAGATGAAGCCGTCTGCAGTCAACCCATTGATTATTTTCGTGACTGCAGCCCCTGTCAGTCCCGTGTTTTGAGTGAGATAATTACGGTTTACGTCATCTTCCCTGTAAATTCGATTGATGACTTCAAACCGGTTGGTGTTTTTCATTAATGCGAAATTGATATTTTCCACTAAGGACCTCTTGCCTTTTTTTATGAATCACTCATCCAAAGATACACAATAAGTCTCAATGGAAAAAGGAGACAAGCAGTCATCGACGGTTGTAGCCTTCTTTTTTTCTCCTTCATATTCAAGCATATCCGTTTTTCTGACTTCCCTCAATTTTTTTGCGAGCTTTATTCGGAAAGCCGATTCTCGACCAAACGGTTCATATACCCTCAAGACCAATTCATCGGAGTCCTCCGCCTTTTTGAATGCACTCAGACGTATTTCCTTTCCGACTTCAATCCCACGTTGGACTTGGGGAAGTCCCGGATGTGGATACTGGTGGTAGGAGCAAACGGCATTAAAAGGATGTTTCTCCTCTTCAATTGCAGGAAGAGCGTCTTGAAGTGGTCGAGGCACACTCACATAGGAAAAGGTATAGCTGTGGTTTCCTATCTGCGTGTAGGGGTTGCCTGCGTCCATGCAACTATGTCTTGTCGCTAACAGGATTGGCTGGAACAGATGTCCTTTTCTCCAGACATCACAAGCCGGAGTGTCTGGGGCGGCGAGCAAGATGGAGGAGGCTCCGTCAGTGGCGGCCAACCATGTTTGGATTTCTCTTGGTCTGATTTCTCTGCAATCAGTTGGGTACAAGACAGCTCTGTTTTTTTCAAACATGTTGTTGCCTATCGGACCGGACACCTCGTCTTTGCCGACGTGGAGAATACCAAAGGGAACCTCATAACTAAGCGAGGAGTAGTTTTCCGGCAATGGGACATGAAGGCGAATTTCCTTGTACATCGTACCATCGAAAGCCTCGATGTTGATGTCGACCTTGATTTTCTTTATATGATTGAAGATTGTAAGTGTTTCTTTTAAGACGAAATGAGGGAAGCGTGCGGTTCCCACTACAATCGTGGCGACGGTGCCGGTGGGTTGGTTCATTCCCTCATGGGACGGAATATGCCATTGAATATTTTGTCTTCCCGCACTTTCCGTATAGCCGCTGCCAAGCCAGTATTTTGTGGAGTCGGAGCCATAAGGGAGTGATGGTTGCTGAATTTCTGAAAATTCACCGGAACCGTTGCCTACCGAATCGACGACGAATACCTCAAAGAGGGCAAGTGGGGAATTTTGCGGGACAAGGTTTTCCCTTGTTTCCTTGTCGAAAAGTTCGGTGATACCGCCTTTTCCGATGACAACGGAATAATAGTCGTTGTCCACTTTTATGCTGTTGTCCTGTTCTTTTGCGGTCTCTACCGGTTCTTGCATACACCTTTTTTGATTTGTTGAAAGGCGGTAGCGCTTGTATCCCAAGGCGGGGATGTTGGCGATGAAAAGTATTCTGATTGAATACGGTGCGGGTTCCTCGATGATCTGATAGGGAATTTCCGTCCCGTCTGAATCGAGGAGACGGGGAGCAATTGCTCCAACGGCTTCCCAGTCGATTATGACGGATACCTCGTCGGTGCGGTCGAAAAAAGAAGCATTGAATACGGTAATGGTATTTTGTTCTGCCTGGACGGTAATTGCCTTGTCCATAGCTTCCAGTATTCTTTTTCTCAGGGAACGTGCTTGTTCGTACCCATTGAGGGAAGTCTGGAGGTAGGTCTCGTCAGTGATATGTCCATTTTTTCCACCCCATCCGTGATCAAGATAGAGCAACTTCGCCCAGCAGGAATTGATTTCGTCTTCAGGATAGGGAAAAACTTTTTTCACAAGCATTCTCCCGAGAGCGGAGAACCGTTCTGTTTCCTCAAGGATTTGCATGCCGTTCCTGTTGTAACGGAATGCGTCGGCATGGGTCGGTTCGTGGTATATCCATAGGTTTGGGCGTTCCCCTCGATAAGTGTTCCAATATTCGTCCTTATCCAGAAGCTTGTTTGCTTCATCCATAAACGTTGAGGCAGAAGTGTAATAGAGTTTTGGAAATGCATATTCTTTGTCTTGGAGAAGAGCTTGAAAATAAGGCGTGAGGTTTAGCGGGTAATCATAGTCACGTATCGACAATAACCCGAAGTACGGGGGAATATTTCGTTTCTTGTAATAATTCTTCGCAACTGTTTCAAGGTAAGTCGCAAGTCTATTGTGTCCGATCGCAGTGTCGATTCGTGTCCTGATTCCTTCTTCGGAATGTTCTTTTTCATCATAAACGTTGTAATGAAGTCCAATGATTTCGTTGAGACTGTTGTGGTGGTAATGCCCGGTAGAGTATCCGGTGACAAAACTTCCGTCCGGGCTGTACCATTTGAAGAATCCTGCATCCATCCTGCTGACAAATAAATAATCGACATGACATTTCTTCATGATTTGTGCCGATTGCATCGTACGATCCGGCACGTCCTCGTTCCATGCCACCCTGATTTTGCATCCCTTGAAAACTTTTTCCAACCAGCGTTTCCCCAGGTAATATTGGCGTACCAGCCCCTCGCTGGTTTCCGATCCTTCATAACATTGGGTGAAAGTCGCCCCGCATCCGAACTGTCCGCTCTTCATCACATCAGTCAGCCTTTCTTTTAGCTCCGGATGGAGGATCAGAAAATCCTTCAGGTAAAGCGAACATTCCATCGAATGGAAAAACCCGGGGTCTTTTTCCATTTGCAAAATTGCCTCTTTGATGATTCGTTCATTCCTGAACTGAATCGTAACGAGAGGAGAGTCCAGAAATGCGATGTCGTTATGGCTGGAAGACAGGACCGGAACATTATGGTTTTGAAAGAAACCTCGCTCGGAAGTTCTCATATTAATCCTCACTTTTGCTATTCAAGCATAGCATATAAGAAAATAATGTCAATAGTTAAAATAAAATAACTTTAAAATTTATATAAAGTTAAATAACATAATAGTAGTTTTTCACATTAAATATTGTAAAATTTTAAACTTAGTTAAAAAAATCTTGACATTTCTGTTGTTCAAGCTAATACTGATGAAAACGAAATGTAAGGAGGATTACAATGAATCGTTTGATAAAGGTGGTTGGTGTCATTTTTGTGTTCTTGATGTTGTGCTTTCCCCTTTGTGCTCAAGGTACGAATGAGGTTGCGGAAAACGGCAACACGGTCATCCATGTGGCTCATTTTTATGATCCTACGGATGAAAACGGGTATAACTGGTTCAATAAGGCCAAGGAAGAGTTTGAGGCTGAAAATCCCGGCATTAAAGTTGAATTCGAGCAATTCAAATGGGATGAGATTGATATCAAACTGATGAGTGATTTCCGCTCAAACATCCTTACCCATGATGTCGCATTAAGTACCCCTCAACTGTTACCGCAACATGCTGCCGTCGGTACGTTTGAGGATCTGAATCCATATTTGAAAAAATACTGGACACAGGATGAAGCGGCGGCGCTTTCCTGGGCTTCTACCTACAGGCAGGGAGAACAGGGCGGAAAACAAATTGGTCTTCCTCTGGGAAGCCATTCCCGTATTTGCGCGTACAACAAGGATATGTTCAAGGCTGCAGGACTCGATCCCGAAAATCCGCCGAAGACGCTGGATGAGTTGGTCGATTATGCGAAGAAACTTACAATAGACAAGAATGGAGATGGGGTCATCGACCAATGGGGACTGGCTCTCACCCTTGGACCGGACCGAGCTACAATTGAGGTTACTTACGCTCCTCTTGTCTGGGGATTCGGCGGTTCCTTGTATGACAAAACGACGGGGAAGGCGGTATTTGCCAGTGAAGCCGGCATCAAATCCGCAGAATTCCTTTGGGATTTGCTCAATACGTACAAAGTGGTCAATCCGGCAAGTTTGGTGAATGATTACAACAGGAATGTCCATGACTCCATTCTCGAGGAAAAGAGTGCTATCGCATTCGGATGGGGTTCCTACTGGGTCGATGGATTGGAGGCGAAGGGGTTTGTGAAAGGTATTCTTCCCGCTACGCCACAAGGCGAGATGGTGAAAGTGGGTGTGTTCCCGTATCCTACCGGTGTCGTAGGTGAAGAAGGATCGGGATTCACAAACAGTTGGGATGTCTCCATGTATGCGAAAAGCCAACATAAGGAAGAAGCGTGGAAATTTATTGATTTCCTGCTGACGAAAGCCGATCTTGCAAGTTATGGTGATGCCGGACTGCCCATCCGTAAGTCGGAATGGGATAAACCTGAATACCAAGTCCCGTATTTCAAGGAATATCATAAAGCGATTACCGTTGGAAAGCCGATGCCTGAAAGTCCGCATTACGGAGAACTTGCTGATATTGTCGCTTCTGCCTTGCAACGTTGCATGAATGGTCCCCGTAAAGATATCCCGAAGATTCTGGAGAATGCCCAGAAAGAATACAATACGAAATATTGAGGCGGTAGCGTGATGATACAGAAGCGGACTCCATTGTACATGCTTTTGCCGGTTTTGGTGCTGATGGTGATATTCCTGCTCGTTCCGATCTGTAAGGGCATTGTGATGACACTGGAGAGTACATCACTTTCAGGTGAGACCTCGTTTGTGGGATTCAGGAATTTTATTGGTCTCTTTACTGAAGGTGATCGTATGAGGATGAATCTCTCCATTACGTTGAAATATGTAGTGGCGGATATCGTCCTGACGATTCCTGTCGCCTATCTCGTCGCATTGCTTGTGGTACGGAAAGGGAAGATGGCGAAGTTTTTCAGAAGCCTTTATTTGATACCATGGATTTCAGCGCCTGTGGTCAGTACTTTGATGGTCCGCTCCATGTTGGATTCGGAAATCGGAATCATCCACATCATGGTTCGGCATATTGTCGGACATGATGTCCTGATCCTGAACAATAGTACGCTTGCTCTCCTTGTACTGATATTGCACAGTTTCTGGCGTTCGTATCCTTTCATTATGTTGTTTCTTTCTGCAGGGATGTCCACTATCCCCAACGAGTATTATGAGGCGGCACATATCGATGGAGCGAACAAAAGGGATTGTTTCTTCCGTATCACATTGCCATTGACTGCCAATCAGCTCTGTATCGGCATCCTGATGGTCACTATTTGGACAATCCAGGATTCCGAATCGATTTTTGCCCTTACAAAAGGGGGGCCGGGGAACTCGACGGAAACTTTGGCCGTGAGGTTGTTCAAGAGTTCTTTTGTGAATTTCGATTTGAACCAAGGGGCCGTCATCGGATTCATTCTTGTGGTGATTACGTTACTTTTCATGTTTTTGTATGTAAAAGTATTGCTCAGGGGGGATTTGTATGAATAATGGACGGAAGGTGATGAAAGATGTTTTCTTCTTCATCATTTATATCCTGATCGCTATTTTTGCATTGTTTCCCCTCCTATGGGGTCTGAAACTTTCCCTGACGCCAAAATACGATTATGGTTTTTGGCCGAAAAGTCTCACGCTCGTACATTATAAAGCCATTTTCCAACGGAAAGAGGTGATTGTCTATTTTCTCAATAGTGTGAAGGTCGCATTGGGGACCATCGTCATCGTTGTCCCTCTCTCTTTGATGGCCGCTTATGCATTGGCGAGGTTTTGTTTCCCAGGAAGACGAACGCTCGGTATGATTCTGCTTCTCCTTCCCATGCTGCCTATGACGGCTATTCTTGTTCCCTTGGTTTCCTATTACAATAAGTTGGGGCTGTACAACACCATACAAGGGGTAATTCTGGTCAACGCGACATTTTCCTTACCTCTTGCTGTATGGATGTTGAGAAATTTTATCGTGAATACTCCGAAAAACATTGAGGAAGCGGCACTGATTGATGGTCTTGGTCCTATGCAGACGTTATTCCGAGTAACGCTTCCCATGATCCGTCCGGGTGTTATGACCGTGATTATTTATTTGTTTATCAGTTCATGGAATGGGTACACTGCTTCCTATGCCTTGACGACTTCTCCCGACAAGAGGGTTCTTGCCCAAGGCGTGTTGGCGTTCCTCGGGTCTTGGGAAACGGATTGGGGCGGTTTGACGGCGATGGGGCTTTTGATGGTTTTCCCTCCTATCCTGTTGTTCTTGTGCTTTCAGGATACCTTCATTGCCGGTATGTTTGGCGAATCATTGAAGTAACATGGCATTGATAGTAACTGATATTCAGCATTATTCCATAGAAGATGGGCCGGGAATACGTGACACAATCTTTTTGAAGGGTTGCAATCTTCGTTGCAAATGGTGTCACAATCCCGAGTCGTTGGATACGCACATTTCTCTTGGAATTGAGAAAAACCGATGTACCGGATGTGGGAGATGTTTTTCTCGTTGCCCTCAGAAGGTGATTTCCTCCAATGCAGAAGGAATCGTTGTCGATAGAGAAAAATGTGATGGTTGCGGTATATGTGTTGGAGAATGCTTTTCCAACGTATTTTCAATCGCCGGCAGGAGAATGGAGTTGCAGGACGTGTTTGGGGAAGTAATGGTTGACAGACTTTATTTTGAGAATTCAAACGGGGGGGTAACCATTTCTGGAGGCGAACCGTTCCTGCAGTGGAAGGAGCTTGCCGACTTGCTAAAGATGTTTCACGATGCGGGCGTCCATACGATTGTCCAGACGAATCTCACCATGCCGTTTGAACCGGAGATTGCAGCAAGCCTTCCTTTTATCGACTTGTTCATGGTCGATCTGAAAGTGTTTGATGAAGATCTTCACCGAAAATGGACGGGGATGGGCAATGGTGCGATTCTTGGAAATTTGGAAGAACTGGACAGAAGAGGGAAGGATTTTGAAGTCCATACCCCTGTGGTCGAGGGGGTAAATGATAACGAGGAAGAAATCAGGCGCATTGTGCGTTTTCTCCGCTCTTTTGCCCATCTTTCTCGGTACAAACTTTTGGGGTATCACCCATTTGGTCTTTCCAAATACGATAAGTTTGGCATACCCGTCGGATATACGAACGAGAGGCAGTTTCCATCAAGGCGATTGGATCAATTGCAGGTATTAGCGGATAAGGAGCTGGGAATATGAATTCCACTGTATACTGGGAACGATTGGCACGGTTGAGAGAGAAAAAACTGGCGCAAACCCAAGAGAAGTTGGAATATGAGGGGTATCTTGATGAAGATGATTATGGTCGTGTCGTGCCCACTTTCTCATGGAGTATCATCCCAAATGATCCCGACGGTAATTTTTACGGTATCGACGGTTGGACGGAAAACTTTTGCGATTTGATGGAAAAGCATGCCACGTACATAGATCCTGACGATGCGTTCACTGGCAAGTGGATGTATTTCATGTCAAAAATGCGTCCATACAAATACAAAGAACAGTTGTTGCCGAAATCTTTGAAACGGTCCATTGAACTCTACAAGTTGGATGCGGGAATTGGGTTCGATGCTCATTTCTGTCCGGATTACAAGATGGGGCTTTCCTTGGGGTGGGGCGGACTCCTCAAGAAGATCGGCAAGTACAAGGCCATCCATCCTGATAAATCTCATTTCTATGAATGTCACGCCGAAGTCATCAAGAGCATCCAGGTCTGGATCCAACATCACATTGAAGCGTTGGCAAAACTTGGGGAAGAGACGGATGATCTTGAACTCCGCAACGAATATCGTGTGAAGTTGGAAACGAACAAAGCCGTGAAGGACGATCCCCCCACCACCTATCGCCAAGTGCTCCAATGGATCATCTGGTATCATTTGGCCTCAAGGACATTCAACAGGGATGGTGCTGGCGGGCAACTTGATTCATTGTTGCAGCCATATTATGAGAATGACGTGAAAGCGGGGAGGATCACCCGTGACGAAGCCGTTTACCAGATGGGATGTTTTCTGATCAACGATCCCGTCTATTGGCAGATAGGAGGTCCCGATAAGGACGGAAAAGATCAGAGTTGCGAAATGTCCTACATCATCCTCGATGCTGCTGAGAAAATCAATGTTACTTTGAATCTTACGCTTCGTGTACACGACGGAATGGACATGAAACTTTTTGACAAGGCAGTGCGCCTTCTGGTGAAACATAAGGAAGCTTGGCCTCGTTTTTCCGGTGACAAAGCATTGGTTTCCGGTTTCTGCGCCCTTGGTTATCCCGTTTCTTTAGCTCGTCAGCGTATCGCTGTCGGTTGTAACTGGATGTCGCTACCAGGAATGGAGTACACGCTCAATGATTTATTTAAGATTAATTTCGCCAAGGTGTTTGAAGTTGCATGGCAGGACATGATGAAGCGTTGCGGATATCCCGGTCTTGGAGGGGACATCGGGACGTACAACCCGGTGGTAAAGGGCAGTATGAAGCGGACAATAGAAGTCCCATCGGTTAAGCTTCTCTGGGATCTGTTCTCAAACCACCTTTCCCAAGCCGTCCAAGCCACTGCTGACGCGATGAGGTTTCATCTTCATGTGCAAAAAGACAATGAGGTGGAGCTGTTGCTGAACTTGCTGAGTCACGGTCCACTGGAAAAAGGGCTTGACATCAGTAATGGGGGAGCCATGTACTACAACCTGGCGATTGATGGTGCCGGTCTTGGTACTGTCGCCGATTGTTTTACTGCCGTTCAACAACGGATTGAAGAGGAAAAACGGATTGGTTGGGAAACTCTCAACATGGAGCTTCGGACCAGTTGGGCTGGCGATGATGGGGAGCAGTACAGGTTGATGATGCTTTCCAGCAAACATTATGGTTCCAGCGAGGAAGGGCTTGCATGGGGTAAAAAGGTGGAACGTTTGTTTACTTCATTGGTTCTTGCCCAGCGTAAAGGCAATCTCGTTTTCATACCAGGATTGTTCTCTTGGGCAAAATCGCATATTCTCGGGAAAGATGTCGGAGCCACTCCAAACGGGAGACGGTACGGGGACCCCATTACCCATGGGGCGAACCCATCGAAGACATTTGAAGGCGAATTCAATGCCATTGCATTAGCGACCACCATAGCTCAGGTACAACCCGGATACGGCAATACGGCACCTTTGCAATTGGAATTTGACCCATTCATGCAGGACAATGATCCTGTCAAACTGGTAGAAGCGGTGATTCTCACCCATTTCCAGATGGGGGGTACTTTAATTAACGTGAACATTCTGAATAAGGATCAACTTCTGGATGCGAACAAACATCCGGAAAAATATCCCGATCTCGTCGTGCGTGTCACAGGATTTACCGCATATTTTTGTATGCTTACTCCTGAATTTCGTCAGATGGTTGTCGACAGGGTGGTCAATGGATGAAAGTATTGTTACGCCGTTCGTGAAGCAGAACGGAAACAGATGAGACAGTGGAAGGGCCAAACTCTTCGGGATCGCAAGTTCTCGGAAGGTTTGCCATTTCTTCTGCTGTTGCGATCCTTTTTGTTTCGTCCTGTTTTTTTGACGATTTTATTTTTTGTCGCCGACGTCATCTTCAGGTTGTTCCATCGTATTCTCTGCATAGCGATGTCCCCTTGGCTAGTGTTGACAATTCAATCTATATGGGATATATTTCTAATAAGAATTAATTATGAATACTGAAAAACGGCAAACCATACAGAAAGAACTGGTACTGGAAGCGGTACTTGCCTCGGGCGACCATCCCAACGCCGAGGAAATATACCGGCGGGTCGCTGAAAAGCATCCTTCCGTCAGCCGTTCCACCGTATATCGGAATCTTCATAATCTTGTTGAGGAGAAGAGGATTCAGGCGGTGAAGGTGACGGACGGCCCGGAACATTTTGACAGGACGCTTTCTCCCCATTATCATATCCAATGTACAGTCTGCAAGCGGGTCAGTGACGTGTGTATAGCTTCGGGCGATAGTCCTGAAAGTATCGTTGATGCTTCCGGATACTTGGTGGAGGGCAAGGACGTCATCTACCGGGGGATTTGTCCCGAATGTCAACATAAAATCCGACATTTTCAAGGAGTGTAGTGGTATGGAACTGAAAGGATCAAAGACGGAGAAAAATTTGCAGGCGGCGTTTGCCGGTGAGTCTCAGGCGAGAAACAAGTATACCTATTTTTCGTCAAAGGCCCGCAAAGAGGGGTATGTTCAGATCGCGAACATCTTCGAAGAGACCGCGAACAACGAAAAGGAACATGCGAAGATCTGGTTTAAATTGCTTCAGGATTCCGGAGACATCGCCGATACCGCATCCAACTTGAAAACCGCTGCGGCGGGCGAGAATTACGAATGGACTGACATGTATGTCGGATTTGCAAAAGAAGCGAGAGCCGAAGGTTTCACCAAGATCGCCACGTTGTTCGAGATGGTTGCGGCCATCGAGAAGACTCATGAAGAGCGTTATCTAGCTTTGCTGAAGAACGTCCAGGAAGGGGTGGTTTTCAGCCGTGACGGAGAGCAGATCTGGAGATGTTCGAATTGCGGCCACATCGTCATCGGAAAGAAAGCCCCCGGCGTTTGCCCGGTATGCGGGCATCCACAAGCGTATTTCGAGTTGGTCGCCAAAAACTACTAGAGTTGTTGTTTGGATCCAGAACCGGAGGCATACGTCTCCGGTTTTTAGTTGTCTTGGATGGCGTCGAGGATTCTGTTCGGGATCGTGACATCCTGCATGGTTTGTTCGGCCTCAAGGACCGCGTCGAAAACTTCATCGAGGTCTTCTTCGTCCAACGTTTCGTCTCCTGAAAAATCGAACAGAAATAAACGCGGGATACGGGAAAGGAACGCAATTTCTTCCGTGGTGAATAATTCCGAGGGCTTCATGTCGTTTCCTTCAATCCGAGGAACGCCATCGGATTCGTCTGAGCGAAGCGGATGACATCGGCATCTGAGAAGCCGCTCCGTGCGAAAAGCTCATAGTATTGGGTGTAGGATTCCACCTTCAGCAAATTAATGGAGAAATCGCTGCCGAACATCATTCTTTGTTTCAGTTCCTCTCTTGTTCTTTCGTCTTGCGCCGCAAGGTACGTAAGCACTTCTTCGTAGAATGTCGCAATAGTCCCCGAGAAGGAGAAATCACTCATCACGTGTGGGTATATTTTCATCAGTTCGATGATCTGATGAAACCATGGAGAACTTGGTTGTCCCGCGACCGTAGCCGCGATCGCATTGAGTGTAGCGCGGGATTTCCCGCTGTACTGCGTTCCGAAGTGGGCGAAGTCCAGACGAAGCTCGGGATAGCGCTCCAATGCGGGAATATAATGGTTGGGGCTTGTCCACTCCCATGAATATTTCGTCGGATAGGTTCGGAATCCTTGGTCATCGCAATGGGTGATGACGGGAAGATCGTAGGTGGTGCAGAACTGATACAGTGCTTCGACTTTTTTTCGTTCTTCCTTTTCTTTCGGCCATGCATCGAAACCAAGAGGCGGGTAGAATTTCACCCCAAAAAACCGTTTTTTCGTGTGTCGTTCCCGGATGATGACATGATCTGTCGTGACATACGTATCCAACAGGCACTCGATTTCTTTCAGTGTATGTGCCTTCGGGTTGATGCCAAGAAATGGAAAGATATCGAACAGATGATGTTCTCTCGTCCCGTAATACGCTTCGATACCTGCAACGGTGTCTTCTGCGTAATCTGCGATCTTGTTTTCTCCTGGCTGTGTGTAGTACATTTTTTGTTTTTCCGATTCAAGGATGGAGAAATCCATCAAAAGCGGACAAAGGGCGACTCTGTCAAATTCCATGTCGCGGAAATGGAATTTCCCGTCCCTGAAAAACGGTTTCTCTGGATATGGAAGAAGCGGGGATCGGTTGGTGTACGTTCCGGCGAGATCGTCCTCCATCATGGCAAGAATTCGCTCAATGGGACCTTCGAACGCACGGAGTGTATTCATCAATGTGGAAAACATGTTGCCGACATTCAGATTCCGCATCGTCAGAATGTAGGAAGGGGAGAGCGCTCCGCTTCGAAGGAAATCGGGGAGACTGGAATCGATCGAGTTGATGAAACTCACCAGATTGGGATGCTGCAACGTCATCACGTGGCAATGCGGATCGAAGAAATACTGCATGGCGATATCATACAGGAGAGTATGTCCGCCGGCAAGATGAGGGGTGTGTGGTTGGTCATTGCATTATCACTTGGTTAATCGGAAGAGTTTGAAACGTGGATATGCACTCATCGCAGGTGTGGCACGTATTTTGTGCCCGAACAAGAATTGTCCAACTTATCTTGATACAGATCCCATGAATCTTTCTCCCCGAATTGCCGATGGGAGAGGTAGTCGATACCCGAATGCTTTTGTATCGGGTTGCGATAGTGAGCAGATACATTCCTTTCTGTCCGTGTGATTTCTTGGATCGGCGAGGCCATTTTCAGTGTTCTGGAGAATGATCCTGTCATTGGAGATTCTTTCTTACGATTGTTTGGGCGGTAAACACAGGGGTATGTAGGAGTCGTTGATCGATTTTTTCCGCATATGTTTGTTACAATGCCTCCATGACGAACCGTTCCGTCATCTTGTCTTCCTCAGCCTATGTGCACATCCAAAATGACGAAGCTTTCCGTTGCGGGGATGTAAATAGTGTTTTCAAAGTCGTATCCGGCCCTTCCCATCGGCTTTAAACACCCTGTTGAAATTGATGTTTGTCCAGTTTGTCATGGTCTTTACGTCCATTTCTACAGTATGTTCTTGCCTTCTTTTCCTTA
>JALNXP010000274.1 GCA_023230285.1 Bacteroidales bacterium
GATATCTTTTTGATATAATAAATTCAGGTGATAAAATGCAAATATTAGTAACAGGGGGATGTGGTTTCATTGGTAGCCACACATCAATAGAACTTCTAAATGAAGGTTATGATATAGTTATAATAGATAATTTATCAAACTCAAAAAAAGAAGTTATTGAGTCTATTAAAACTATTACGAAAAAAGATTTTAAATTTTATGAAGGTGATGTTAAGGATACAGAATTACTAAAAAAAATATTTAATGAGAATAAAATTGATGCTGTCATACATTTTGCAGGATTTAAAGCTGTTGGTGAATCAGTTCAAAATCCATTAATGTATTATAGAAACAATATAGACTCAACACTCTCTTTATTAGAAATAATGAAAGAAGTAAAATGCAAAAAAATTGTATTCTCATCAAGTGCAACAGTATATGGTAATCCTCAAAGCTTACCAATAAAAGAAACATTTCCTTTATCTGCTGCAAATCCTTATGGTAATACAAAATTGATAATAGAAAACATATTGAAAGATTTATATGTTTCAGATAATGAATGGAGTATCGCAATACTACGTTATTTTAACCCTATAGGTGCACATGAATCTGGAATTATTGGAGAAAATCCAAATGATATTCCAAACAATCTTTTACCATATATAGTTAAAATTGCTTCTGGAGAATTAAAAGAATTAAATATATTCGGAAATGATTATGACACTAAAGATGGTACAGGTGTGAGAGATTACATACATGTTGTAGACTTAAGTTTAGGTCATATTCAAGCTATTAAAAAAATTATAAATGAAACAGGTTGTGATGCATATAATCTAGGTACTGGTCATGGATATAGTGTTTTAGATATTGTTAATACTTTTGAAAAAGCAAATAATGTTAAAATACCATATAAAATCGTAAATAGAAGACCTGGAGATATTGCTGCTTGTTATGCAGATCCTTCATATGCATTTGAAAAGCTTAATTGGAAAGCTACAAAAACAATTGAAGATATGTGTAAAGATTCATATAATTTTATAAAAAAACAAAAATAAAATAATAAAAAAGATATTAATACATTAGTGTTAATATCTTTTTATATATCCTTCTATATAGTAATCTATATCTGCTTTTTTAGCTTGTTTAATTAAATCTCTTGTTTGTAAACTCCACTGTTTACAATCTTTTATAAAATGTGTACCACATTGTCTAAATTCAAAGCTTACATTTTTATTTATACATTGTTGTCTAATATTTAATACCCATTTATAATCTAAAGGTCTTGCGTTATAGTCAGATTCTCCCCCTACTACAACTAGCTCTACATCATCTATATATTGTTCAATAGAAATATCTTCTAATAACGGTTGTGCTGTAATACATTTATGCTTAATAGGTAAATCTTAAAAAATACCTAATTTGTAATCTGCATTTTTTTGATTCTCGATCGTGCAACATATAACTACATTATCATAGCCATCGTTCCAATCTTCTGGTATACAATCATAAAATCTATCTATTCTCTTTGTCAAAAATAAAAATAGTAAATCACTTCTTTCTTTTATCATTTTCCAGCATTCTTTTCTCCACTCATCTGCTTCTTCTATAAAAAAATCTGATGAAAAGCATACATATACAAGTTTAGATTTCATTTTGTAATTTCCGTTTTTACATTTTTCTATTGGTTTTTCAAAATCTTTTGTTTTAATAATTTTACTAGTATATACTTTTCTTTTAAAATCTCCTTTATGTATATAACAATACTTGCATCCTTCACTACATCTTTTGCATCCACGCCATGGACTCCACATTGACATATCTATCACACCCTCTAAAAATTGTTTCTTTCATCAAATATAATAATCTTATTAATTATTGGTCTAAATATAAAATAAAAAATATATCCAATTGTCCCACCTATTACATTTGTTACTATATCTGTTATATCTGATGTTCTAGTTCCATGTATTAATGGCTGTATTAATTCTATGCATACACTAAATATAAAAGTATACAATATACACCATAATATATTTTTCTTTGTAATTATCCCCATAAAAAATCCAAAGGGAATAGTCATTATTACATTTAAAACTATTTGCCTAACAGCATCTCCCTTACCATTAAAATAATCTCCAAACAATTCCATGTTCATCATTTGATATGTATGATTAAAAATATCTGGTATCGATGTTATTATTGGCATTAATGTAAAATATAATACAAATGATATATATATATACATTAAAGTGTTTATAATATAATTTACAGGTCCCCTTTTCATCCATTTACGCAAAGACACTAAAAAATATATAATTATTAAAACTAATATATCAACGATAATCATTATTATTTCTCCTTTACCTAAATATTAGCATAAATGATATAAAAAAGCTTTAATTTAGCAAACATTTTTAAAAATGTTATTACAAAAAAATGAGATTACTAAGTAATCTCATTTTATATATTATTTATAATAATTCTTCCATCTTTTTATCATATGCTTTTTGCATTTTTTCATCAATCATAACCTCTATTGATTCTTTATCCATATGATTAGTTAATACTAATTCACTAACTAATATTTGTTTTGCATTTGTAAGCATCTTCTTTTCGCCAGTAGATAAACCTTTTTCTTTTTGTTTAAAAGTCAACGAACGAACAACATCTGATATTTCTAAAATATCTCCAGTTTTCATTTTGTCCATATTATCTCTATATCTTTTACTCCAGTTAATTCCTGCATCTTCTATATAAGTGTCAAAAGTCTTAAAAACTTTACTAACAATATTATTGCTAACTAAGTTTCTTACGCCTACATGTTCAGCGTTCTCAGTAGGAACCATTACTTTTACATCACCAACTGGCATTTTAATTACATAATATTTTCGTTTTTCGCCTAAAATTTTTTGTTCCTCTATTGATTCAATTGTACCTGCACCATGTAAAGGATAAAAAATATTATCGCCTATTTTAAACATCTTATCGCCTCCGTATATCTATATTGTAATGAAATATGTTTCATTTTTTAATTTTTGTTTTCTACTTCATACATTATATCATAATAAATTCATAAATTCAAAGCATTTATAAAATTTCTTTATTAACTTATTTTTGAATACTTTATTTCCTCTTCATTATGCATTTAATTATATCACAATTTTATAAATTTTTCAAACATTTTTCTATTTTAATTGATAATAATCGTTAAAA
>JALNXP010000108.1 GCA_023230285.1 Bacteroidales bacterium
CTGTTTCAAGTTTACACTCTATCAAAGTGACATAGCCGAACCTCTCTAAAACTTTATAATGTGTTATCGCCGTTCTGCCTTGTGAACCGTCAGGGTAGACAGCTACAATGCGCCGGTCTTTGGGATGCCGCGCCAAGTTGCCGTTGATGGTGCCTTCATCTTCATCAAAATCGCCCCAAACCAAAGCCTGATAACGCCGCTCTATGGAGTGGTCGTAAAATTGCTTTGCCAACTTAGTTTGCGCAATCTCGTTCTTCGCTACTAAAAGCAATCCCGTAGTGTCTTTGTCGATACGATGTACTAACTCCGGCTTCTCGCCTTTGCCTTCTTGGTTGAGATAATAGGTCAAAGCGTTGACAAGTGTGCCATCGTAATTTGCATACGAAGGGTGTACAACCATGCCGGCTGCCTTGTTGACAATCAAAATATCATCATCTTCATATACTATGTCAATAGGAATGTCTTGCGGTATAACTTCTGTGTTGCGCGGCGGCTCAGGCATCACAATAGAAATGATGTCTTGCGGCTTGATTTTATAGTTCTGTTTTACCGCAATACCGTTGACAAGAATACACTCTGCTTTAGCGGCATTCTGTATCTTGTTCCTCGAAGCATTTTCAATACGCGAAAACAAAAACTTGTCAATACGTAACGGACTTTGTCCTTTGTCTACAACAACCCGATAATGCTCGTATAATTCGTTGTCAGTGTCAATTGCTTGTTTTTCTAATTCCTCCATCGTTATCTGCAAATAATTATTTTTTTTGCTGTCTTTACTCCTGATGCAGAATATAAAATAATGAAGTAAACGCCTGATTTCAAGTCGGCTATGTTCAAAGAGACAATGTCTTCATAATTATTTCTACTACTTGCCATACATCTTCTTCCATAGCTGTCGCATAAAATTATGTCATAATATTCGTCACTGCCGGCAAATGAAATGTTAACATTGTTTGCTGATACAGGATTTGGGTATACAGTGATAAAATCTTCGGCTTGATTTGTCACATCTTGAATGCCTGTAATCTCGAAAGGCTTTCCTAAAACAGGTCTCATCATGATAGTTCCCGGGTAGCTGCTGTTTTCCCATTGTCCGCTGACGTTGTACAGAGTATTGTTTATTGAATTTTTTGAATTGTCGTAACCTAAAGCAAGTTCTTGGTTGGAGGCGGTTTCAATACCGATGTAGAAAACAAGATACGGGAAGTTTACATTATTAATATATAGTGGTTTTTCTAATTTAAAAGTTCGGAAGTTGTTGGTATGTATTGTGTCTTTGTAATGTGTTATCGTTTGTTTGGCTTTTATTTCATAAGGTAATCGGTTATTTTCGTTCCACACGCACAAATTGCATGTGGTTTCTTCTTCTATGCCTTTTATATCACTGAAATAAATGTTGATAGCTTGTAATGTGTCTGCAACATTGAGTTTGAATCGTATTGCAATATGAGCGTTGCCTGGACTTTCTATAGTGTAGCTGTACTCCGGCGTACCATCATCATAAGCATAATAATTGTAAAACTTCTGGTCGAATTTTATTGTGTCGTTTTGTTTGAAGTTTAAGTCTGATGTTATTATATGGGTAATGTGAAATATAGCAGAGTCCACAATTCCCATTGGAAAAGTATACGGAAAAACAGCCGGATATACACTCGGATTGTTGTAAAATCCTGATTGATAGAATGGTGTGATGGCATTACTACCGCCCTGATATGTTTTGATTGCCGTTCCTGCCGCATTTGTAACTACAAAACTGTAGCCTACGTTGTTGCTGCTGTTGTCTAAGTTAGCTATTTGCATAGTGTCATACTCAAGCATCTCATCGTAAGCATTATCACTGTATTGATTATAAGGCATTGAATAATAATTCTTTAAAAAAGAATGGGCTTCGTTGGAGAAACATATATCTTTGTAATAACCGTTATAAGTTCTTCTTGAATCAAGATATACATAATCTATATTCCATTGGCTTGTATTTACTTGCCATCCGGGATAATTATTTGATTGTGTCAGTGTTACATAATTCTTGAACCGGAACTGAAAATCTTTGTTGAAAAATTTTTCGTCTACAATAGGAATGACGACTTCAATAAAATGCCATCCTTTGTTTTCTTCCGGCTTTATGCTGTCGTACGGAAAACGTTTTGTACTCCATACGTGACACCATTCTTCAGCTACCGCATCGTAAAATTCAAGAACAAGAGAATCTTTTGCCAATCCTTCATCAGAGATAAATCTTGTATCCCAATTGTTTGGTTGGAAAAAGAAACTCAAATAAACTGAGTCGCTCGGTGTAAGTTGGCTGCCTTCGTTAGTGAAAATGGAGTCTAAACGTATGGGACGTGAAGTAAGATAGTCCGACACGCCACAGATGTTTATCTCTAAATGCTCATGAATGTTACCGTACTTGTTTACCGCATCTAAGGTAGCTACACCAAAACTTATCGGCTGATAAGCATAGTCGTTGTTTATAAAGGCATCTTTATCTTTCCACAAATTTTGGTCGGGATAGACATCATTTATTGTGAAATCATCAAAAAATGGCAACGTTAAAGTACCGGCTTTAACGCTCTTTGTCGCTTTGTCTTTTTGCTGACTTAACCTCGGATTAGATGGTAACTGCATTATTTTTTCCTGCCCAAAAAGGACAATTGGAAATATAAGTAGTTGAATTATAAGTATTTGTCTGAAAAATGTCTTTATCATTTTAGTAATATTATGTCAATTATTCTGTATAAATATCATTTTTTATTATTGAATAATAAATTTGAGGATCTTTAAAAATGGAGTCAAAAAAGCTTTTGCTGTAATGTTTTGACTTGTCGAAGAATTTATAATAATACTCGTCACCGAACATTTTTATAAAAATCAGGCTGTCAAAGTTATAATTATCCGGAGAACAATAAGATATGTTTACCGTTGTGCCATAATCGACTATGCGGGAATTATACCATTCCGGCTGATAGCTGTAAGCTAACACGCTGTCTTTGTTTTGTGAGCCGTAAAATTGTTCCTCACCTATGTTGAGTGATGAATATATCAGAATCAGTTGTACTTCGCGAGGACTTTTGCCATATAGGAATGGAAGTTCTGTTTCCGGTTTATCTAATCCGGCACCGGCTTCTAAATCTATAACAGCACCTTTTGTTATCATGTCGCCGGCTTTTATTTCTATGCCGTTATGATATTGTTTTAATATGGAGTTCTTGTCAAAAGCAGGCGTGTATCTTACATTTCCTAATTGAAGCCCAACGGTTTCTAATGTGCCTAATGCTTGTCGTACCGATAAATCTATCAAATTCGGCATGTAAATTTCACCCGGAGATTGTGAAGCAATGGTGAGATACACCTTGCGACCGGGCTTTACTTTTGAATATGGTAAAGGATTCTGATTTATGATAATGCCGGGTTCGTATAGCGCATTATATACCGAATCTATAATTATAAAATTCAGTATATCAGAATATTGACTGTTGGCGACATCTTCATAAAACATATTTTGAACCTGTGGAACTTCTAATTCTTTGTTGTGATTTGTGTACCGTTTTAGCGATATGTTGATAAATATTATGGCTACAAACAACAAAATTATTGCTATTAAAAATTGTAGCCAGAAATATTTATTGGTAATCAGTCTGTTAGAACTTTTAAATTTTTTAGAACTCATATATATTTAATTTCTTCTTTGTATAACGATTTTGATGATGTCAAAATTGTTTGCAAAGATACATCAAGTTTTTTATTGCCTGCTATTTACTATTAATAATTTCGACTTCATCTATCATCAACCACGCTTCTTCGCCGCTGTAAGCGTGCCATTCGGGTAAAGTCTTTATATTTTCCACTTTAATTTTGATGAACTTTATGTCTTTTCTGTTGATATTTGCTTCAACTTTGATACGACCGCCGGAGTCTTTTTTGTTAGCAGCTGCAAATGGCAGCTTCGCAGCAAATTCTTGATAATTAATGCCATCAGCAGATGTGAAAATAGTGACGGCAGCAGGTGCAAATACCCAATTGTTCGGCTCGTGACAAAAACCTATCAATATTTTGTCAATGTCCTCAGCCACAGATAGTTCAATAGTCGCATCAATATCAGTGCCGCTAAATCCTAACCAATTATTATAGTAGTCGCCGGCATTGCCTTTTTTACCGTCTAATAGCGCATACTCGTAATTTTTGGAGTATCGTTGTACAGGCATCTCCTCGAATATGCACGAAGACAGATTAAGAAAATGGAAACTTTTACTTGTCGTAAATGATGCAGTATATCCTTTTTTAAAGGCTTTCGCTCTAACTGTACAACTTGAAGTTATCGTAAATGGCTCATCGTATATTTTCGATTTCTCGTTTGGCTCCGTTCCATCAACGGTATACCTTATTATTGTTCCGTGGTTACTGTCTAATATGCTGATTTTCATCGGTTTATTAAATAAATTCAACTCCGCTTCTATCTTTGGAGTCGGGAGCATGTTCTCAAGAGTGGAAAAAACATCTTGTTTATATAGTGTAGCCGGCGTTTCCGCATTGATTTTATAAGGACGTATTCTGATTTTATATTCGTAAACCTGATTTTTGATGAGGTATTTTTCGAGTACGCCGGGACCGCATGTTGCTGTGCCTAACGCTGCTTGCTTTAAATCTATGTTAACAGTCCACGAGTCGGCTTCTTCCAATTCGTTGATTCTTCTTGCGGCACTCAAATTTGCATCGCTATATTGATAAGCACTGAAGTTCAACAGAGTATCGCCGGTGATAAAAAGTCCTGTCTCACCGACATTAGGAGTAAATGCTACCCAGCGAATGTCTGAGCGATTGCCGTTGTCTTGCGGCTCCGGATGCTGTTCAAATAAATCTATAATCTTCATCTTGTGAACGCCTGTCTTGCCTGCCGAATGTCTGTCCGGATAAGTCTCGTCATCTTTTCCGAACCATTCTACATTTCTGTAATTTAAACCTAAGTTAAATTGTAAACCGATTTTGGGCAGAGTTGTGACTATGTCTGTCGGCTCAATACGATTGTGAATGATAACATCGCCGTAGCCGTCAATAGTGTATATTTGATTGATAATGAACACTAAGTCGTTGCGGTCGTTTATTGCGTTAAGCGTACTGCTGATAGTAATTTCGCCATTATTGATGGATTTGATAGACGTAGCAACAGGGACGAAAGTCAGAAATTCGAGACCGGCGTTCTCCCACTGTCCGAGAGCGTTTCTGTCTACAGCATCGTTTAAAGTTGGTGCGCGCCGGAAGTTCGGACACAGGTCGCCTTCTAACAACTCTTTGCCGCCATATTGGATAGATGTTATCAAACCCTTTGATTTTCCGAAAGTTAAAGAAAAATTGTCGTTATAGATGGTGTAAGTATCTTTATTATCTGTTGTCTTGACAGTCGGAATGTCGGATACTGTGTTTAATGGAGCCTGTGCAACATTTAATTTGAATTCGTCCCATGCAATTTCATAGCCTGCCGGAATTAATCCTTCTTTTTCTTTTGTTTTCAGCGAAAATCTTATGAAAAATTCTTCGTTAGCACCGGCTTCAAAGTCAGGAAGTTTGAATGTCAGGGTTTTGGTTTGTCCGGGTTCAACACTTGTTTTTAGTGGTAAATCACTGATTACACGCTCGTTAGAGAAAATGGTGTAAGAAAAGTCGTATTTATCTAAGTTGGTGAATGAGAACCAGTTAGTGATTTCAAATTTTCTTTCGTCTATATCAATAGCTTTAATTTTAGCATTTTGGTAAACTTTTTTTACTTCTGCAAGATGATGATGTGGAACTCTGTCAGAGCCGATTAAGCCGTTGGCGCAGAAGTTGTCGTCGTCAACGATGCCGTCTAATTCGCCTAAATCGCCGCCGAGAGCTAACCATTTGACACCTTTGTCTTTATCGAACATGTCAAAACTTTGATCGACCCAATCCCAGATACAGCCGCCTTGTAATAGCGGATATTTTTCTATGGTATCCCAATAATCTTGCAGTCCGCCTACACTGTTTCCCATTGCGTGTGCATATTCAGCAAGGATGAACGGACGTGTCTGTGGCTTACGTGCATAATCGGCAAGATAGGAAACACTGCTGTACATCAAGGAGATGATGTCTGTATTCCAATCATATTCGGCACGCTCGTACATCACAGGTCTGCTTTTATCTCTTTGTTTCATCCATTCATAAGTTTCGTAAAAACAAATGCCATTGCCGGCTTCGTTGCCCATCGACCACATAATTATTGCCGGATGATTTTTATCGCGCTCTAACATATTTCTGCTCCTTGCCCACGTTGCTGCTATCCATTCCGACTTTTTCGCCAAACTTCTCTCGCCGTAACCCTGTGCGTGAGATTCAGCATTGGCTTCATCAAAAACGTAGATGCCGTATTTGTCACATAATTCATACCAATATGGATCATCAGGATAATGGCAGGTACGTACAGCGTTGATGTTGTTAAGTTTCATTAACTCAATGTCTTGTCTCATCAATTCTCTGGATACGACATGACCGGTTTTGGGGTCATGTTCATGGCGATTTACACCTTTTATCATCACCGGCTTACCATTGACACAGAATAAGCTGTCCTTAATTTCAGTAGTGCGAAAGCCTATGTTGGTGCCAATGACTTCGATAAGTGCACCATCATTGTCTAATATCCTGATAATCATAGTGTAAAGATTAGGCGTTTCAGCCGACCAATGTTTTACACCTCCTATTTTAGTAGAATCAAAAGTGACAGTTGTAATAAGCGGATATTTGCCGTCACCGGTACTGATGTTTTTTGAAGTTAAAGATTTTGATGTTTTGTATATGCTGTTTCCTCCATCTAAAATTTCTATTTCTAAAGTGTGTGCTTTTATATTGCGATTTTTGAGATTACATTGTAAATCAACGGTTAAAGAAAAAACACCGTCTTTATAATCTTCGTCGAGACCGGCTGTTACAAAATAATCGTAAATGTTGATTTGTGGTTTTGCGTATATGAAGACATCTCTTTCTATTCCGCTGAGTCGCCAAAAATCTTGACATTCCAAATAAGAACCGTCAGAAAATCTATATACTTCCATTGCAAGGTTGTTGTTGCCTTTTCTCACAAAATCAGTGATGTCAAATTCTGCTGCTGTTTTAGCATCTTCGGAATAGCCAACTTTTTCGCCATTAATCCAAAGATAAAATGCTGATTTTACCGCGCCGAAATTAATATATATCCTTTTGCCTTCCCAGCTGTTTGGAATAGAAAAAGTGTGTTTATAGCAACCAACCGGATTATAGGCTGTTGGCGCATAAGGCGGATTTGAAGAAAATTCATTTCTTGTGTTAACATAAATTGCTGTTCCATAACCATTTAGCTCCCAATTTCCCGGTACAACTATCGTACCCCACGCATTGTCATCAAAATCTTCACGAAAAAAATCGGCAGGCTTATCAGCAGGCTTTTCTACCCATTTGAACTTCCATAAACCATTGATATTCTTATAATATGGCGATTTTTGATATAATAAATTGGAAATTTCAGACTCTTGTTCGTAGGGAATTACGTTACATCTCGGGTATATTTTATTTATTTCGTAAACACTTACATCGTTCCATGCTTCTTGACTTACAGCTGTTGCCGCAATAATGATTAATAATGTGCAGATAAAGGCTTTTTTCATACGGTCTTATTTTATTTGATATTGATAATTAATCTTTTATAATTTTATGGAAATTGTTGATTTTGTGTTGTGCGTACAATAAAAGTTTATTGTGGCTGTTGATTTATCCCAGATGAAATTATTTTCTATATTGTTGATAGTCAGCTTATCAGGCTTTTTGGTCATATTTTTGATGACAATTCTATACACGCGAGAATTTTTGATTTTTGTTTTTTGATTTTCAATTACGATGTTGATGTCTTCCGGTGAATAATCAGCGGAGATGTTGATTAATTCATATTCACCATTTACGTATGAATTTTTAGACTTACCATCATCAAAATAAATTTCTGTGTTATAATCTTTAGCGGAGGGGCTGTAATAGCAATGTAGTGATATTGTGTCAGTTACATAGTTATCGGTGGTGTAAATCGGTTTTTCGTAAAGCGGGATAATGCTGCCACCT
>JALNXP010000155.1 GCA_023230285.1 Bacteroidales bacterium
GTGTAGAAGATGTTATAATATTTTCCGCCTTCAAAGTGTCTGTTAGAGAGGAGTTCGAACCATGTGGCATCTTTATCCGGTAGATACACTGTTCTTACATGAGTAGTATCTTGGAATATTGGAGCGACTAAGATGTCTTTGCCCCACAGATATTCGTCATAGATATTCTTTGCTATTGTATCATCTTCGTAATATAGCAGCAGTGGTCTTGCGAGCGGTGTACCTGTTGTCATGTTTTTGAATGCGACAGTATAATTATAAGGCAGCATTTTGTATCTCAGTTTGATAAAAGATTTCACTATTCTTTGAGTTTCGTCGTCGTAGAAGACAGGTTCGTTAGGAGCGGTAGCTATGTCGCCGTGAGGTCTGAAAATTGGTGTGAACACTGCGTATTGCATCCAGCGAGTATACAATATAGAATCGCGTTTACCCATAGCGAAGCCGCCGGCATCGGAGTGCATGTAGCAAATTCCCGACATAGAGCTTCCTAACATCGCAGGTGGTTGAGCTTCAAGCCCCTGCCATGTTCTGCTCACATCGCCAGTCCAAGGCAGTATGCCGTATTTCTGAGTTCCTGCATAGCCGGCGCGAGCTAACATAAATAGTCTTTCGTCAGGATAATATTTTGCATAATTGTCGTATAACATTTTTATCCAGCCGTCACCGTAAGCTCCGTGTACTTCATAGCCTTTACCGTTGACGTGTACAATGTCGTCAGGGTGAACTTCCGGCTCGCCTAAGTCGCCCCACCATGCAGCAACGCCAAGTTCTTTTTGTGTCTGATACAGTTTCCAGAACCAGTCGCAAGCCTCCGGATTGAAAATGTCGATAAGTCCGCCGTCTCCGAAATAAAAATACGGCATAGTCATAGTATTGCCCAAAGAGTCTTTACACAGATAGCCTAAATCGGATACTTCTTTGAATCTAAAGCTCTTACGAGTGAAAAAAGGCTCCGATACCGTGATGGTCTTAACGCCTTTATCTTTAAAATCTGCAATCATTTGTTCCGGAGAATGCCAAAACTCCTTGTCCCAGCTGAAGTTGCCCATCTCTCCATCTTCCAATTCCTGTCCAAACCAGTAAAGGTCTATTATGATGGCATCTATCGGATAACCAAAAGATTTCATGATGGAAACAATGCCCTCAACTTCAGCCTGACTTCTGTAACCGAAGCGAGACTGTAAATTGCCGAAAGCCCATATTGGCGGCAGCGGCTGAAAACCGGTAAGCGTTCCGTAGTTGGCAAACAATTCGGAATAATCTTCTCCGTTGATGAAGTAATAAACCATGTTGCCGCCTTTAGAACCGAATTCGAGGATGTCACTGTCGGTTTTGCCGATGTCGAAATAAGCTCTTGCCGGATTGTCTATCAATATCATATATTTTTTTGAAGACATAAAAGCCGGAACAGAGTAGTTTAAAAAATCGGCACCGATGCCATAACCGTAGTTAGCCTGATTATAGCATTGAAATTTGTAGCCGTGTCTGTTTAATGGTAAAGCCCTTGCTCCTGTACCGTAAATTTCTTCTTGCTCATCAAGAGTAAAATCGAGTTTCAATGTATCTGAAATATTAGTGTAACCCCCTTTGTTAGTTGCCTTAATATTTTGATTGTCAACAAAAGAGAACTCTATTTCCGATGCTAACGTTATGCGTAACTCTACATCTGAAGTAGAAAAAACGATGATGCTGTCGTTATATTTACATTTTGTCTTTATTGGTTTTTTTATGATAGGAGCATAAACTCTGTCACCATAAAATTCGTCATTGTTGCATGCAACCTTAATAATTTCCGGCGATAAAGCAGAAATAGTGTAAACATCGTTTTCTGTTTTGATAATTAACTCTTTGCCGTCAAAATCAGCGTTTTGCGGCAGTCGTTCTACGCAAGAATGTAGCGTAAAACAGGCTATAATCAGTGTAAGAAATAATATTTTTTTCATATTGCAAATATATGAAATAATTGGTACCTTTGCAGAATAATTTTTAAAAAAATTCTTATATGAACAACGCTCTTTTTTCATTTCAAAATCCGGACAATGAGCCTATTTTAGGATATTTGAAAGGTAGTCCGGAACGCGAGAAACTTGTTAAGGAACTCGACCGTCAATCCAATACAGAGATTGAAATCCCATTAATTATTGGTGGTAAAGAAGTTAGAACCGGTGTTACTAAAAAAGTCACCATGCCGCACGACCATCACCATGTGCTTGCAACTTTCCACTGTGCAACGGAGGAAACTGTAAAAATGGCGATTGAGTCGGCATTAAAAGCCAAAGAAGATTGGCAGAGAATGCCTTGGGAAGAAAGAGGTGCTATCATGTTGCGTGCAGCCGAATTATTGGCAAAACCTTATCGTGCAACTATCAATGCTGCAACAATGCTGGGACAGAGCAAAAACCCGTTTCAAGCCGAAATAGATTCTGCTTGTGAACTGATAGACTTCCTTAGATATAACGTGTTTTTTGCAAGTCAGATATATTCAGACCAACCAAAATCCGATGCCACACAGCTAAACCGCACGGAATATAGACCTTTAGAGGGCTTTGTATATGCTATATCTCCGTTTAACTTCACTTCAATAGCATCAAACCTCAACATGTCACCTATCCTGATGGGTAACACTACAATATGGAAACCTGCAACAACAGCAGTACTTTCTAATTATTATGTTGCTAAGATTTATAAAGAAGCCGGCTTGCCGGACGGCGTACTCAACTTCTTACCCGGACAGGGCAGCGTTATCAGCAACGTGGCATTTAACCATAGAGCACTCGCTGGCATCCACTTTACAGGTTCTACCTCTACTTTTAAAAACTTCTGGAAAACTATTGGTAACAACCTCGACAACTATATTTCTTATCCTAAGATTGTTGGCGAAACCGGTGGTAAAGATTTTATCTTCGTACATAATTCATCTAATCCTTTGGAAGTAGCAACAGCTATCGTCCGTGGCGCTTTCGAGTTCCAAGGACAAAAATGCTCCGCTGCATCAAGAGCTTATATCCCAAAATCTATTTGGAATGAAGTTCGCAAGCATGTTGAAAAACAAGCTTCGGAAATCAAGATGGGTGATGTTAAAGACTTCACTAACCTGATGAACGCTGTTATTGATGAAAAATCTTTCGACAACATTATGTCTTTTGTCAATCAAGCTAAAACCGATAAATCTTGCGAGTTCGTTTGTGGCGGCAACGGCGATAAATCAAAAGGCTACTTTATTGAACCTACACTTATTAAAACTACCGACCCGCATTCTGCTACTATGGTCAACGAGTTGTTCGGACCTGTTATCACAGTTTATGTTTATGATGATGATAAATACGAAGAAACTCTTGAGTTATGTAATACCACATCACCATACGCACTCACAGGCTCTATCTTCGGCTACGACAGAAAAGCCGTTTTAGTAGCATTTGAAAAACTGAAATATGCAGCAGGTAACTTCTATATCAACGACAAGCCGACCGGCGCAACAGTAGGCTGGCAGCCATTCGGCGGCTCAAGAGCTTCGGGTACTAACGACAAAGCCGGAAGTATGTTGAACCTTTTCCGCTGGACAAATCCGCGTGCAATAAAAGAAACATTCTTACCGCCGACTTACTTCGACTATCCGTATATGAGATAATTCAAAGAACAAATAAAAACAAGAGAAAGAGGAATGGCTTATGTCGTTCCTCTTTTTTGTAGCATTGTAATGATGTACCAGCATCGTCACAACACTAAATAAATCGCATGTTTGTAGCATTGTAAATTGTGACACGGTTGTTTCTATAATCATGTGGTCATTGAATGTTTGTAAAAAAATGAGCTGAAAATAATTTTGTTTGGAAATGTTGTTATACATTTGCAGATATAAAGTGATTATGAAAATGCAAGTAAGGACATTTGCAATAGCAAATTGAAAAAAGCATCAACTGAATAAAATGAGTGAAACTATAACAAATTAAAAATATATCTTATGAAAAAAAACATTTTACTACTCGCATTATCAATGGTGATAATATCATTATGCTCTTTGACAAGTTGCAAGGACGACACAAAAATAAACTACAAAGAAAAAATCCTTGGCACTTGGATTACCGATTCTGTCTACAACACTGACAACCTTACCGACAACATATTCGTCATCAGATACACCTCGGACATGGTAGAGATGTATGCCGACAGCTATGATACTGAAGATGGTGGCACGACATGGATTGAACAAGATGACTTTAGTTATTATATCGAAGATGACTGTGTGGTCGTTGAGGGTACTAATGTAGATGGCACATCTATGTACGCTAAAATGGAAGTCAAGTTTATAGACGACAATCATATACATTGTACTGATGTGCTTAGAAAAGTTGATGGCGTTGTGGTAGATAATTGGGAGTATACGATGGTCAAAGAGGAAGAGAGCCTGCAGTCGCAAATTGAAGGTGTGTGGAAATGTGACAACTATGATATTTATGTAGAATATTTTCCTGACGGACTATATGATTTCTATTATCTTGATGACGATAGCAATTGGGCGGTAGATGATAGTTGCAGCTATTTTCTTTATGGCGATTATATCGTCAAAAGCTGGATTTCACGTGAAACCGGTCTCCATACCTACGACTGCTGGAAAGATATTGTGTTTTATGAAACCAATGGGATGATGACTATGGTACGGAAAGTTTCTGCCGATAAAACTGAGACACTTACATTTGTCAGAGATACTCTCCCGACAGTAGATTAGAGATAGTACACCGATTTGCGCGGATTGGACGGATGTACACGGATGATAATTTTTTGGAGAGATTGTTTTAACTGTCAAGGTTATACATTATAGATAATTAAAAAAATATAACTCCGTGTCAATCCGTTATATCCGTGTCCAATTATCCGTGTCCAATTATCCGTGTCCAATCTTATCCATGTCCACGGAGATAGTACACCGATTTGCGCTGATTGGACGGATGTACACTGATGATAATTTTTTGGAAAGGGTGTTTTAACTGTCGAGGTTATACTCTATAGATAACTAAAAAAATATAACTCCGTGTCAATCCGTTATATCCGTGCCAATCCGTGTCCAATTATCCGTGTCCAATCTTATCCATGTCCACGGAGATAGTACACCGATTTGCGCGGATTGGACGGATGTAAACGGATGATAATTTTTTGGAGAGGTTGTTTTAACTGTCAAGGTTATACATTATAGATAATTAAAAAAATATAACTCCGTGTCAATCCGTTATATCCGTGCCAATCCGTGTCCAATCTTATCCGTGTCCAATCTTATCCGTGTCCAATTATCCGTGTACATCCTGTCCGTGTTTCATCAGCTAAATAGTAAAAAAAGTTAAATTAATATACATTGTATAGGACATTTGCTGAAAATGTTGATTTAAGAAAAAATAGATGTATGCCGGTTACGGTTATGTAGTACTTAAAATATATAATTATGTTGTATAAAGATATAACGGATAAGATAATCAAAGCATTTTTTAATGTGTATAACAAGTTGGGATTTGGCTTCTTGGAGAATGTCTATGAAAAATCTATTTGCATTGAATTGCAAAAAATGGGATTAACAGTATACCCGCAATCTCCGATAAGAATATATTATGATGAAGAGCTTGTGGGCTTATATTATGCTGATATTTTGGTGGAAGACAGAGTAATTGTCGAGCTTAAAGCTACTGATACAATAATTGAAAAACATGAAGCTCAGCTACTCAATTACCTGAAAGCCACTGAAATAGAAATTGGACTCCTCTTGAATTTTGGTCATAAAGCCGAATTTAAACGCAAAATTTTTGAAAACAGATATAAAAATCGTGTAATCATGTAATCGTTTAATGTTTAGACGTATAATTGTTTAAACGTTTGATATTTAGTTGTCTAATGCTAAGATGTTTATTGTCACAACTTGATATAATTGTAATCCATAATAATTATGTTATAGGTATCTACAACGCGTAACATCAACATATATAACAAATTAAATTGCTATTTGCATAGTACAACCTCAACATTTATGACACCTCCAACAAAAAATTATCATCCGTGTCCATCCGTTATATCCGTGTGTATCCGTGTCCAATCATCCGTGTCCAATCATCCGTGTCCAATCATCCGTGTCCAATCATCCGTGTCCAATCATCCGTGTCCAATCATCCGTGTCCAATCATCCGTGTCCAATCATCCGTGTCCAACCAT
>JALNXP010000275.1 GCA_023230285.1 Bacteroidales bacterium
CTTATTTCAACTTCGCTCAAATGAGCATGTAAAGGACATTGCTAAAACAAATAGTGATTTTTAATAAAACAACAAGCCGTTTAAATTACTCGTAAGCTGCAAAAACAAGTTTCATTTTTCACCCACAAATCGGTACTTTTTTTTTAAAAAAAAAGTTGGACTAATTTGCAAATACTACTATTGTTTTTTTAGAGTAAATAAAAATTCTAAGCCGCCCTCTTTTCTGTTCTTCACCGTTATATTTCCTTTATGGAACAGCACTGCATTTTTCACTATAGATAAGCCTAATCCTGTGCCGCCGTTATCCCGTGTGCGTCCCTCGCTGATACAAAAAAAACGTTCGAAAATACGGTTTAAATGGCTTTCATCTTTTACCCCAATTCCTGTATCGTAAAATGAGAAGTAGTAAAAGTCCGCATCTTCGTTGTAAATACTGATATTAATAATCAAATTTTCCCCGCCATATCTGATTGCGTTGTCTGTAAGATTTCTGAATAATGAATAAAGTAAATTTTCATTTCCTGTAATTTCCAAATGCTCTGGTACTTGCCACCTCATCTCAATCTGTTTTGCACCCAACTGAACGCTAAGCTCTTCTTGGATTTTCTCAAGCAGTTGCCCAATATTAATTTTTTCTAAGGAAAACAAATTAGGAGCTTCTTCCATTTTTGTAATTAGGCTCATATCTTGGATGATTTCTGAAAGAGCAATGGTTTGCTGAAAAGCTCGTTCAATAAAATATTGCCTCTTTTCATCACTTAGGGGTTGATCCAATACCGTTTCTAAATATCCTCTAATACTTGTAATTGGTGTGCGAAGTTCGTGAGCAATATTACCGGTCATCTCTTGCTTCAACCGTTTGGTTTTTTCTTCTTTTGTAATATCACTCAAAATAATCTCAAAACTCCCATCTTCAAAGAGATTGGCTCTGACTGAAAATATTTTCCCTTGTTTGCTGATTACTTTTGCAAAATAGTGTTGTTTGTTTTGATTTAAGAAATCTTGCAGTTCTATAAAATTTTCGTCTTTTAAAATCCTGGAAGCATCGCTAGAAGCCTCGTCTGCTATCGTGTTAAGATATTGAATAAACAAACCATTATGATATTCTACTTTGTGGTCAGGCGACAAAAAGCAGATTCCTTCTTCTAAGACTTGAATATGTTGCAAGAGCTTTTGTTTTTCCATTAAAACAGTTTTTTGGCTCTCTTTTAGCTTAAAATAATTATCTGCTATCTTACTTCCAATTTCGCCAATTTCATTATTAGGGAAATTTAATTTAGTAAAATTCTGTTTGTCCGAATTTAAAACAAAATCACGCAATTGTTTGATGGTATTTCCAAGTCTTTTGGTAGTAACATGAACAAAGAAAATAAAAACTGTAAAGAACAAAAGAATAAAATAAAGAAACGCATTGTCGGGTTTTAAAAAATTTTGCAGTCGGATATTATAAAGTAAGGCTACGCGTATGAATTTATCGTCTGCTTTTTTCGCAAAATATAAATATTTATGTTTATTAGAATCCGATAAGCGTAAATATGAACCTTTGCCTGTTTGTTGTGCTTTTACAATTTCCGGTCTGTCTTTATGGTTATCGAGACGCACATAGTCATTGATGGAATTATCAAACAACACTTTTCCTTCTTTATTGATAATTGTTATTCTCAGGTCTTCTGGCAATAGATTATGCAACTGATTAATTGCCGGAGCCACACTATCTTGAGCATCTACAATAGCAGCTTGAATAATATCTGTATAAGTTTCTAATTTTTCTTGTAGTCCTTGAGTTTTGTATGTTTTTTCCCTAACTTGTTCATATACAATAATGCCAACCGTAAAGAGAGTAAACAACAAACCAAAATATAGAAATAGCCTTTGTCGGTAACTTAATTTCATAAATCATCAGTATTAAACCAGTATCCATATCCCGTTTTATTTGAAATTACTGAAGCGTAGTTCCCCATTTTTTTTCTAAGTCGTGTAATGTGAACATCAATAGTTCGCTCAGTAATGTACGGTGTTTCACTCCATAATTTATTTATTATGCTTTCTCTCGAAAACATTCTATCCGGATGTTTTGCAAGTAATGTCAATAATTCAAATTCTGTTTTTGTCAATTGAATTTTTTTGTTGTTAACACTAAGTTCTTTTAAATTAAAATCAAGAATGAGATTGCCATAACTCAGTTTATCCTCTTTTTCATCTGTTATGCTTTGTTTTTCTGATCGTTTTAAAACGGCTTTTACTCTTGCAATCACCTCTTTAATAGAAAATGGTTTGGAAATATAATCATCTGCACCAACCGAAAAACCGGTAAGCATCTCATTTTCGGTATCTTTCGCCGTAATAAAAATTATGGGCGTTACAATCTCTTCTTGACGCATTTTCTCTGCCATTTTATAACCCGACATTCCACCCATCATTACATCTAATAAAATAATATGAAAATTATCGAGTGACTTCTTTAAAGCATCTTCAGCAGAAACAGCAGTTTCTACTTCATAACCTTCATTTTTCAGATTAAACTCTAAGATTTCAGCAATACTAGTATCATCATCAACTATTAAAACTCTTTTACCCATTTAATTCAACTTTTATCGCCACAAAGATAATCTATTAAAGCTTTATGAGTATCGCAAAATATAAAAGAAAAACACTCTCTTAGTTCAAATAGTAAAACCAAAAGAAACCTTCTCAGAATCCATAATACGATCTCCAAGAAGTATAATCAAGCCTATTTGGATAAGTTTTAGGTATTATAAACAAATATTTCGTTAAAGCCTACAGGAATATTGAATATTTTATCTAATGCAATATTGTTGAAAAATGCATGGATACAGCGGATAACTCCGGCATGAGTAATTAGCAATATTTTATTGTAATTTTTTGATTTTAAAGAAGTAATGAAATTTGTTACCCTCTTGTAAACATCTTGTAGGTTTTCGCCATTAGGAGGACGTTCATTAACAAAATCGTTGCACCATTTTTCGAGTTGATTTCTGTCAATATCGTCCCAGCTTTGATTTTCCCAACTGCCGAAATTCATTTCTTTTAATGCTGGTTCAATGTTTATTTTATTGAAATTAAGCTCCTCAGATAACATAAGACACCGTTTTAATGGGCTACAAAATATTGCATCGTAAGTTGGCTGTAGTAGCTTTTTTATTTCGGCAGCAT
>JALNXP010000302.1 GCA_023230285.1 Bacteroidales bacterium
CTTATAGTTCCAAATCAAAGAAGGTCAGCGTTAATACTGTTTACGATATGGCGTCAGTGACTAAGATAGCTGCAACAACTTTGTCTGTCATGAAGCTTCAGGAAGGTTGTCTGTTAGATGTAGACAAGCCGCTTTCGTATTATGTTCCATATCTTCGTTCAACAAATAAAAGTAAAGTGATTATTCGTGAAGCGATGTCGCATCAAGCCGGATTTATACCTTATATTTCTGTATATAAAAATATAGAACAAGATAAAAATTTAAGAAAAGAGTTTCTTTCTAATACATTGAATGAAGATTATACAGTAAAAATAGCTAAAGATTTATATATAAAAAATGGTGCTAACTACTTTATTACAGATACATTGGCAAATACAGAGTTGCTTCAGGAGCAAACTTGTGTATATAGTGATATAGGCTTTATTTTTATTGGCGAGGCGATACAAAATATTGTAAACCAAAGGCTTAATAATTATGTCAATGATAATTTTTATTCACCGTTAGGATTGAGCCGTACTACTTATTTGCCATTGAAGAAGATGAAAGAGGAAGACATAGCACCGACAGAAGACGACAAGACCTTTCGTAAGCAAATAGTGCAGGGTTATGTTCATGACCAGACGGCGGCGATGCTTGGTGGTGTTGCCGGACATGCAGGACTTTTTTCGACAGCAAAGGAGATAGGTGTCATTATGCAAATGTTGTTGCAGGACGGAAATTATGGCGGCGTGCAATATATACAACCAGCTGTAATACATGAATTTACAACTACACAGTTTCCGGAATTTGAGAATCGCAAAGGCTGTGGCTTCGATAAACCTCTGTTAATATATGAAGATAATGGACCTTGCTGTAAATCAGCAAGCTATAAGAGTTTTGGACATACAGGATTTACAGGAATATATGCGTGGGCAGACCCTGAAACGGAATTAGTGTATGTGTTTGTGTCTAACAGAGTATTCACAAATGTTGATAATTCAAAATTGTCAAAATTAAATATCAGAACAAATATTCATCAACAATTTTATAATATTATCAATGATAATAAAGAGTATTAAAATATTCAATTTTAAGAACATAGAGAATTTCGAGAGCGAGTTTTCTTCCAATATAAATTGTTTTAGCGGTAAAAATGGCGTTGGAAAAACTAATATCTTAGATGCAATCCATTATTTGTCGTTTTCAAAGAGCTATTTTAACACTCTTGATTTAAAAAACATTCGGCATGGTGAAGAGTTTTTTGCTATCCATGGTAGTTATGAGCATAATCAAAAATGCGACAATATAAGTTGTATTCAGAGAGTTAATCAGAAAAAACAATTAATTGTCAATGATAAACCTTATAAGAAATTTGCAGACCATATTGGAAAATACCCATTGATAATGATTTCGCCTTACGATAGAGATTTGATTAATTTGGGAAGTGATGTCAGACGAAAATTCGCCGACATGGTGATTTCGCAGTTTAATCAGGAGTATTTAGTTACGTTAATACAATATAATAAGGTATTGTTGCAAAGGAACAATTTGCTCAGGCAATTTTATGATAACAATTATGTAGATGCTACTTTGATAGAACTGCTTAACGAACAGTTGGTTAAATGTGGAATGTTTATTTATGACGAAAGGAAAAAATTTTTCACAGAGTTATTGCCTGTATTTCAATATTATTTTAATATTATTTCCAACTCTCAGGAGCGTGTAAACCTTGAATATGTTTCTCAATTGAATAATCATGATTTTATGCAACAATTGTGTGAAGCATTTGACAAAGATAAGATATTAAAATACACGACAGTTGGTGTTCATAAAGATGATGTCACTTTTTATATTAACGATTATTCAGTTAAGAATTATGCTTCGCAAGGGCAGCAAAAATCTTTTACGATAGCTCTAAAATTGGCGCAATTCGACTATATAAAAACGCATAAACTTGTTAATCCGATTTTGTTGCTTGATGATATATTTGATAAATTAGATGACTTACGTGTTGCCAAAATCATAGAGTTGGTTGGCAGTGAGAAATTCGGTCAGGTTTTTATAACCGATACCAATGCAGATAGAGTAGAGATGTTATTGTCGACTATAAACGGACAGGGATTGCATTTTAAAATTGGAAGAAATGGAAATAAACAATAATCAATCGGATATAGCAACTTTGATAAAAGAGATGCTGAAATTATATCATTTGGAAGATGGTTATTTAGAAGCAAATATCAGCAATATTTGGGAAAAGATTGCCGGAGATTATCTTTATAAACATACAACGGGTGTAAAATATAATAAAGGTGTTCTGATAATACGTGTAGATTCGGCAGCAATAAGAAGTGAGTTGCAGTATACACGTTCTAATCTTTTAGAAATTTTTAACAAAGAGCTTGGAGATAAATTAATAAATAAAATAATGATTTATTAAAAAATGAATTAGTTTTGCAACTTCATTTTGATGACAGTTTATACAATTTTTAAATAACCGTAGAGATTAATATTTATCTAATTTTAGTAATATGAAAAATTTTATTATGGCGGTAGCTCTTTTGTTGAGCTGCAGTTTGATTTATGCGGCAGGTTATGATGCAAAGTACTCTAAACCGGCTGCTAATGAGCATCAGATAGATTTTGCATTGCAAGATTGGTCGTTGCGGAATGTCGTTTTAAACGGCACAACCTATCAACAAATTGTGTTTGATGCAAGCACAGTATTAGACAAAAAAGGCTGGGCAGAGTTGCCTTTTATTAGTGCAGCC